>CANFPR010000001.1 GCA_947448975.1 Micrococcales bacterium
AAGAAGAAAACCCTTCGCTCGGCGTGCGCGGTTACCGACTAATCAACGAGCACCGTTCGTTTATCGAAGACCAACTAAAGAGCCTCGAAGCTGCCCGCGCCGCAACCGGTCGCGAAGTTTGGGTGATGGCCCCGATGATCGCAACCGTTCAAGAGGCCGCAGACTTCTGCGCTCTCGCTCGCTCGCTCGGAGAATTCAAGGTTGGAATCATGGTTGAGACTCCATCGATCTCGATTCTCATCAACGACCTCAAGGGCATTGTCGACTTCGTTTCGATCGGCACCAACGATCTTTCGCAATACCTCTTTGCCGCAGACCGCATGAACCCCGCACTCGGAACGCTGCTAACCCCTTGGCAACCTGGGCTGATTCGCACGCTTGCCCGCATCGCCGACGCAGGCAAAGCCGCTGGCATTTCGGTTGGAGTTTGCGGCGAGAGCGCGAGCGACCCAACCTTCGCGGTAGTTCTCGCTGGGCTTGGCATCACTTCGGTGAGCGCATCGCCTTCGCAGGTTGACGTTGTTCGCGCTGCGCTTTCTAGCGTGGATGCCGGCAAGGCCAAAGAAATCGCCAACGCCGTATTGGCGGCAACCTCACCAGAGGCAGCCAAAGCAGCGGCGCTCGCCCAACTATCGGCCTAGGTTCTCAGGTTGCAGCTGGGGTTTGTTACGCGCGAGCGTCATAAATCGAAACCAAACTTCGCGGCACCGACATCCGAGGGTAATTTCGAACTATGCCTATTTATGACAACATCACCCAGGTAGTCGGAAACACTCCGCTCGTTCGCATCAACCGCATCATCGATGGCGGTGCCGAAGTTCTGGCCAAGCTCGAGTTTTACAACCCTTCGTCGACAGTCAAAGACCGCATTGGTATTGCCATGGTTGACGCTGCCGAGGCATCGGGCGAACTGAAGCCTGGCGGGGCAATCGTTGAAGCCACCTCGGGTAACACCGGCATCGCGCTTGCGATGGTTGGCGCTGCACGCGGTTACCGCGTAATTCTCACCATGCCAGATTCGATGTCTAAGGAGCGCCGCACTCTGCTTCGCGCCTACGGTGCCGAGCTGGTGCTTACCCCCGCTGCCGAGGGCATGAGGGGTGCGGTTTCGAAGGCCGAAGAGATCGGCCTCAACGAAGGTGCCGTTCTAGTTCGCCAGTTTGCCAACGAGGCTAACCCGGCCATTCACCGCAAGACCACTGCACAAGAAATTTGGCGCGACACCGACGGCCAGGTTGCCGCCCTCGTGGCAGGCATCGGCACCGGCGGAACCATCACCGGCGTAGGCCAAGTTCTAAAAGAACTCAACCCAGACATCAAGGTCTTCGCGGTTGAACCAGCTGCGTCACCAATTCTCAATGGCGGAACCGCCGCCGGCCACCCGATTCAGGGAATCGGAGCAAACTTCATTCCTGAGATTCTCGACACCAACGTCTACGACGAGGTGCTCGATGCCCCAACCGAGGAGGCCGTGAAGTGGGCTCGTCGCGCAGGCGCTGAAGAAGGTATTCTTGCCGGAATCTCATCGGGTGCCGCCCTTTGGGGAGCAAACCAGATTGCCTCACGCCCGGAGTTCGCCGGTAAAAAGATTGTCGTAATCATTCCGTCGTTCGGTGAGCGTTACCTGTCGACCATCCTCTACAAAGATCTGATGGACCTCGACAACTAACCATCGGGTGCTGCAACGCCTCAAGGTTATTCTTTCCTAAGCAAAACAGCCCATCGGAGCCTCTGGTTTCGGTGGGCTTTTTGCACTCTACAATTGAGTCATCTTGAGTAGATTCAGCGAAGACATAAAGGCCGGCTTGGCCAAAGACCCATCTGTTATCAGTGGTGTCGAACTTTTCTTTACCTCGCCCGGTCTGCACGCGGTTTGGGGCTACCGCTGCGCTCACGTTCTATGGAAGATGAAGCGTCGAATATTGGCCAGGATGCTTAGCAACTGGTTGCGCTTTATCACCGGTATCGAAATTCACCCAGGTGCCGTTATTGGTCGTCGCTTCGTGATCGACCACGGCATGGGTGTGGTCATCGGCGAAACCGCGGTGATCGGCGACGATGTTTTGATTTACCACGGGGTAACTTTGGGCGGCAAGCACAATGCCCGCATCAAGCGTCACCCGACGATTGGCAACAACGTAATGATCGGCGCGGAGTCGATTGTGCTCGGCGACATAACCATCGGCGACAACGTGCAAATCGGTGCTGGCTCGGTAGTCACCAAAGATGTACCTGCCGATTCGGTTGTCGTCGGCGGCAACCTGCGAAAACTTTAGGCTAGTTTCCCCACTGCGCCGAGGCGTAGTGCTGCAACTTGATAACCTGCCCGGCAAACGTAACCGACACCACCTTTGATGGGTCGCCCGTAATCACCAGCTCACCGGTTTTGGTTGAGGTCACCTTGTTCAGATAACCTTTGCCGGTCACCTTTACGGTTACCTTTGCACCCTTTAGGTTTACGGTGCTCAGCGAGTCAAACTTGGTGCCCACCTTGATGACGGTGGTCTTCTTGGTTTTGTTTTTGGTAACGGTGATCTTCACCGGAGCCTCGCAGGCCTTGCGCTCTTTAAGCACCGTTGTAGAGAACGACCAGCGTGGGGTTGGCGCTTTGGGCACAAAGGCCGATTTTGCCCCAGAGGCGTAACGGATGGTGCTCTTGGTGAGGTTGGTTGGCACCAAGAACACCCAAGGCTGGCCGAGTGTTTTTACGCTCGAGCCGTTCGAAAACTTGTAGCTGGTTGGCGAAGTTGAGCTAGTGCGCGACCAGGTGATGTTGAAGATCTTGCCGCTTCTCATCAACAAGCCAGAACCCTTGCCAACGCTGTTTGTGTAAGGCACCGCATCGGGCCCGCCGTCTGGCATGCTGCGGCAGGCGAAAGCGCTACCGGCATTTTTTGCGCTGCTGAACTGAATGATTGCAGTCGGCGAAGATGTTGTGCCGCTCACGGTTTTTCCGTTGACGACATCGATTGACGCGTTGCGACCCGAAGCTGAGTAGATCCAAACTTTCTTCTTGGCATCCCAGGCGATGCTTCTCGGAATCATCGTCGAAAAAGGCGTCTTCTTGTATTCGATCGAAAGCCACCGAATTGCTTTGCCCGTGTTGATCACCCTGGCCGGAATTGTTCCAGCTACCAACCCAGCTTTCTTAAGAATGTCTTTGTTCGACATGCTCAAACCGGTGTTTCGGCCGGGAACCGACGTGCCCTTTAGAAAGTGGCAGAACGGCTCGACACACTTTTTGATCACAAAGATCTCTTCTGCGCCATCATCTGAGGTGCGCAGCACGTGTTTGGTTGACGCCAAAAAGTCATCCATGATTTTGCGAGATTCGGTGTGGCCAGATGCATACAGGCGCACCTTGCCAAAAGCGTCGAGAACATTGAAGTCGGTTTCACGGATGCTTCGCACCGGGCCAACCTTGGCAGGAACCTTATCGGTGCCGTAGAGCGCAATGTGTCTGGTGAAGCCACGCTCGACCGGTTCTACGTAAACCATCGCGGCTGCCTTCAAACCGTAGAGCGGGTAAGCACCCTTTTGGTTGGCTGGCACCTTGACGGCCACAACACCACTCTCGCCAGAGACGACGCTCGGCGCGCTAACCGCTGGGCTGGCAGTGGCAACACCCGCAACCAGCGCGGCGGCAACTACGGCAACGGTTATTGAGCGTCTGATTCGGTTTTGCATTACTGCCTCTTTATTTCTTCGTCTGTAAAAGTTTTGCTAGCGCGTGAAGCCGGCGTTCAACAACCTGTTCGCTGGCGCGCTCTTTGTCGTTGAGCTCAGACACATCGTTTAGGCACAACACCGAAGGCAACCGCCTAATAAACAGGCCCAGAATTTTCGGAAGTGAAGCCTTAGCGTTGAGCACCACGTATCGGTAGGTTAATTTTCCTCCAACAAACCCTCGCGCGGTAGTAATCGCCAAGAAATTGTGCAACCACTCAGGAACCACATCGGTCTCAGAACGAAACCGACTCGCGCAAGTGCGCTGCAGCTCATCCTGGTGTTTCTGCCACAGTTCGCTCATAACGCTCTTCTGCAACGGGTGCGGCCCGTGCTGAATGCTGCGGGTGCTGGTTTTGTAGCCAGAGGCATGCCCCAGCGCCACGGTGTTCTGGCGAATCTGGTGGATGGTCGAAAGCTTTTTAGCGTCGAAACCAGGAATCAGAGTCTTGGTGTAGCGAATGACCGAGCGCCCCAGTGTGTCAAACCAAATTCCCGGGTGCAGGTTACGGCCAAAAAAGATGTCGTCGTTCAAATAGAGAAAGTGTTCGCTCAGCCCCGGGATGCGATGCAGATTGGCTGTGATGGTGTGCGAGTTGAAGGTTGGCAGGTATTCGGCCGGAATGAAGTCTTTGTGATCAATCACGGTTACCTGATCGGCGAACTCGCCAAGGTCGGGGGTTTGCCCATCGGTCACAACCCAGATTTTGTTGACCCATCTTGCGTGCTCGTGCAGGCTGCGTATAGAGAAGTAAAGTTCATTGCGGCTGATGAACCGACTCGCTGCCGAACCGTGGCTGCTAGCCGATGCTCCCTCATGCTGCTGCTTTTTGGCTTGCCAAACCGGGTCGCTGCCGTCTACCCAGAGATAAACCGCGTCAACTGCAAAATCGATGTCGAAAATGTTGCCAAATGACGACGCGCGATCAAGGTCTTTTCCTAGGCCGGCGCCTGGCGCTAGCTCCGAAAATACGTTGTTCCAGGCCGGCGAAGCGATGTTGCCCTGCGGGTTGCTCTTCCAAATTTCGAGTGGAATCAAACGGCGATCGGTGCCCATGGTGCCCTTGGGTACAAACGCTAACTGGAGTTCGCGATTCGCTACTTTAGCTACCGTCGAGCCGGCAAGCTCGGTGACCTTAGACCAATCACTTTCGAACGAGAGCTCGATGCTCGAAACGGCGCAAACTAAGTCGAACTTCGGGTTTCCGAGCGATCTAGCCAGCACATTGTTGAGGTCAGATTCTGCAACGGCAATCGGGCTGACCAGCCAGTTGTTGGTTGGAACCGAAAAATAGCCAGGGATTTCTAGAACGTTGGCGCGAAGCGGCTCGAGGCGCTGCTGCATTTGGGTCGAGAGGCCTTCGCGAAGCCAAAACTGACGGTCTTCGGTCGGGGAGTGTTTAATGAAGGGGCTGATTGCAGCGGCAAACTTGAGTAGCGGGCCTTCTAGCGCTGTTCCGCCCAGCTTTGCAAGTTGGTTTTTCACGCCTACCTCCCGTCTAGTCAAGTCTAACTAAGCGTCGGTCGAACCGAACTTTTGGAGTGCAGGGCGTGAAATTGCCAGAATATTCTGAACCGCCTCTTGAGCCGCGACCGAGTTGGTAACCACGCTGTCATACATGGTGAGCGAGTGGGTCGGCTCAAAACCTCGATCGCTTTCAGGGCGATATAGATAGTGCTCGGTGCCGTTTAGACGAAGAAGCATCAGGTTGTTTGGGTGATCTTTTAGATACAACACCCGCTCGGGCTTTAACCGGCTGAGCAAAACCTCGCCATCGGCCGAGGTCGTGCTCGCGTAGATGTGTAGTTTTGGTTTCGCATTGCCAGCAGCCCTACCGTGCCACGAGAAGTGAGCCTTTAGAGCCGCCAACGTTGTGGCCTGGTTGGTTGCGACATGAACTTCTCCGTCGGCCTTTGCGATTGCGAAGAGCTCGCGTGCCACCCCCACCAAAGACCGCACCTCGAAAGCATCTGAGAAGTGCACATAAAGGTTGCGCAAAGGTTTGCCTAGCGAGGTGGGCGGCTGCTCGCGAACCGTTGCCCAAAGCCCAAGAGCCTGCAGCGTCTTGCGAAGCGCAAAACTCGGATACCGCAGCAGCGACCTCTGCCAAGCTGCTCGCCTCGCAAACCGAGGCAACGGTTTCGCAGCGGCTCCGCGGTCGAGTCGAAGTTGCCCCTGAAGCTCGAGCGCATGGTCGACTGCCGTTCTAAAAAGTTCGTCGGCATTTTCTGTGCCGAAATAGCTGGCCCTCAAGCTTGGTGCGTTCGCATCTTCTGCCCCAGCGTTCAGCGTTGCGGAATGCATCGCCCCCTCTAGTTCGGCGATGTCTGCGAGATCAAGCAATGGGTGAGCCTCAAAGATCGGGGCGTCGGCAATCACGGCGTCTTGGTGCTGCGGCTTGGTGATCAGCAGCGGCTTGCCGGTGGCCAGCCAGTCGTAGGCGACGGCCGAGACATCTGTGATTAAGAAATCGAGTGCCTCGAGTTGCCACCCAAACTCGCTCGAATCAACATAGTGATTCGCGCCCTGTTGAGTGTTGACCCGCTCGATTAGGCGACGTATTTCGGCGTCTGCTGCTGCAACGCCAGCGTCGCGGATTCCTGAAAGTGCGTGTGGCCGGTAAATCACCTGATAACCGAGGTTGATCAGCTTTTGAACAATCGCCAAGCCATGCGTCGCAATCGAGCCATACTGCGTAGCCGTAGTTGCACCCTCCCAGGTGGGTGCATAAAGAACCGTTAAATTCGACGATGCTCGCGCTTGAAAATCTTGTGGCACCGAATGTTTATCGGCAAGCTGCGGACGACCAATCAACTTGATGCGTTCTGGTGAAAAGCCCTGCACGTTTGCCAATACTCGCTGGCTCGCAATTGGGCCTGCCGCGAAATAGAGATCGTAACGCTTGAGGGTATTTTGCGACATGTAAGCCTTGTCAGACTCCCCGTGCGAAACCCAAGCATGGATGCCCCGCGAGTACCTATTGGCGAAGAAGTTGAGTGTGTTCTGATTTGGGTAAAGCAGAAGTTTTGGTTGGTGAGCGTTTAAGAAATCGGTGAGTTGGCGACCAACATCTATGCGGTGGTTTTCTAACCCCGACTTGGCAAGATCGCTCGAGGCAAACTCGCTGGCATAAACCACCGATACGTCGTGGGTTTTACTGAGCCGCTGGAGTGGCTGAATCCACTGGCGAAGTTGGTAAAGATTTTTAGGGTCGTCATCGAGAAAAACAAACATCACCTGCATGTTGTTCTCCTAGATTGATTCGGGCTTCCAAATCTTGGCAGCGGGTCTCACCTTTCCGTGCCAAGTTTCGACGGCTAACTTGCATTCGCGGTCGGCCACATAGACAGTGGGTCTCGTGCCAACGTACTCCTTGGCAATGCCAACGATTCGGTCAAAGTTGACCTCGAGTTCGGCGTCGTCAACGACCACCGAGACCGACTTGTTGGCGCGCATTTCGGGCAACAGAATATTGCGAGCTCTGAGGGCCGAAGCCTGCATCCAAACTTCTTCGGCTTGGCAGTCGTTCTCGGTGTAGATGCGAATGGCATCGGTTTCAACCAGCAGTTGCTCAAATGTCTCACTCGGTTGCTGAGTAGGTCTTTGCAGCCCGGGGAGGTGCAAGAAAGCAATCTTCTTGCCGGCTGCCGAGAACTTCTTGGTGGCTCGATAGACAGCGAGCACCCAGGCGGTGTCGATGGCCAGGTTAGCCAAAATCAACACATCAAAATGCGCCTGGTTGTTTTCATCTACCGAAGACGAAACCGGAATCGGGAACGGCCGATCGGTCACCGAACGCTCTAGATAAAGGCTCGTCTCCTCGAGCTTTCCCTTAGCGTGCCAGTCTTCAAACTTTCGAAGGTAGTCGCGGCGAGCGCCAACAATACCTCGCTGCGTAGATTGCTTACCACCGCCGGTGAGCGACTCCGAGTGGTAGCGGGTGAGGCTGAGCATTCCCAGCTTTGCAACGGGGGCAGTCTCGGGGCCGAAAGCCGAGCGAATGCGGTGGTGGAATTCGGTGTCGGCACCGAACTTGACTTCGTCCCAGTATCCGAGAGTTTTAAAGACGGTGCTCCGGGCAAACATCACCGAAGAAGAGTTTTGTCGCATGATTTCACGGCCGTACTGCGCAAAGAACATTAGGTTGTCTGGCTCAATGCGCACCGACTGGCTCAGGTTGGCGACAATGTCGGGGTTCTGCGCGAGGTGGTTCATTTGGCGCTCAATCTTGCGCGGGTGCGACCAGTCGTCGGCGTCGTGAACGGTTATGAAGAGGCCAGAAGAGATTTCGAGCGCAAAGTTGCGTGAGGCATAGGCGCCGCGGTTGGTGTGGTTGGCCAACACCTTGATGCGCGAGTCGCCGGCCGCCAACGCTCGGGCGACTTCAAGGGTGTTGTCGCTGCTGAAGTCGTCGACAATGATGATCTCGAGGTTCTTCCAAGACTGCTTCTGCAGCCCGCGAATGGTGGTGGGTAACCACTTTGCACTGTTCCAAGCAGGGATGATCACCGAAACTAGTGCGCCGGCCGCAACCTCGGTGCCCGGCTCGATGTCGCAGTCGACCTGGTCGAATGGGGTGTCTGAAAGGTCTGGGTTCAAGAAGATCGGTTCGAGTTTACGAACAGCTAAGGCGCGGTTTATCCATTCAACTTGCAGCCTTCGCCCGAATCCTGGAATCTGAGCGATCTTGGCACCGGCTGCCCAGTTTGCGGCCGCCAGGAATGCATCTTCGGTGCCTCGCTTGATTGCCTCGAGCAAGAACAGAAGCCCATCTTCGTGCCCAAATGGGTGAAGTTGTCGATGACCTTCGATGCGCAGCAAAAGCTCTCGGTCGCTGGGTGAGTAGCGATCAAGCGAAACCTGATAAGCCGTGAGGTGCGCCGTGGCCAACTTGATCAGCTCGAGATCTTGAACCGTGTGACCCCAAGAAAGTAGCTCGCCCAGTGCGCGTCGTCGGTGGTCGCCCGGGGTGTTTGGCCCATAGACCAAAAACAGAAGATTGGTGAGACCTAACTCGTCGTAACCCGCGCGAAAGGCGTCGATGCACAGGTCAATCTTGTAATGCCACTCGGCATTGATGCTGTACGTCTTAAGTTCACTACCGCGCTCCGCAGTGGTCTTTCGCCACTGCGCATAAGTCGAGATGTACTCCCGCGCGGTATCGCGAATCTTCTGGGCTTGCTCAACAAGTTGATGCTGCGCGTGACTGTGCCCACTGCCCAACGAATACTGTGCGTCTAGTTGCAGGTTGCGGGCCTTGAAATCTAAACGCTCGGCGCGAATGGTGAGTAGTTCGAGGTTTAGGAGGATCTGCTCGGCAATTCGCACGGCCCGCGTAATTTCACCGCGAATCTTCTGGCCGCGACCGGTTTTTAGCGCCTCTCGAATGTCAATGAGGCGGTTTTCAAGACCCTTTAAGCGGCGTTCTAGCTTGGTGCGGGTTGTGTGCAAGCGCTCTAATGATTCGCTCGTTCGCCCCAGTGAGGCCTTCAACTTAGTCTCTGTAGCCATTGGGTCAATCCTAACCAAGATTGCATACCGGACACCGAGCGACAATGGGCTACCCTTAAAGCATGGGAACGACAATCATTCTTGGTCAAGGTTATGTGGGTTTACCTCTCGCGGAGGCACTCACCGAAGTTGGTGAAACCGTTCTCGGTTTCGACGTAAACCAGCGACTGGTTGACCACCTCAACTCAGGCAAATCGCATGTTGATGACATCAGCGATGCCGGTGTTGCCAAGATGATTTCAAACGGATACCGCGCAACCACAAATGCCGCCGACATTGCCCACGCAGACACCGTCGTGATCTGCGTGCCAACCCCACTCAACAACACCGGTGGCCCAGACATGAGCTACGTTGAATCGGCCTCGGCGATGGTGGCTGCCAACCTCAAGCCAGGGGCACTGGTGATTCTAGAATCAACTACCTACCCCGGCACCACCACCAATTTGCTTCGCCCACTGCTCGAAGAGGGCGGCCGCGAGCTCGACAAAGACTTTCACCTCGCGTTTTCGCCGGAACGCATCGATCCGGGTAACCAAAAATTCAACATCAGAAACACTCCGAAAATTGTCGGAGGAGAATCGGAGCAGTCGGGCAAGTTAGCCACCTCGTTCTATTCGCGATTTGTCTCGCAGATTCACGAAACCAAAGGCACCAAAGAAGCCGAAACCGCCAAACTGCTTGAAAACACCTACCGCCACGTAAACATCGCACTCATCAACGAACTTGCGATGTTCTGCAACGCTCTGGGCATCGATGTCTGGGAGGTCGTGAAAGCTGCTTCTTCTAAGCCTTACGGTTTCCAAGCGTTCTACCCGGGCCCAGGCGTCGGCGGTCACTGCATCCCGGTAGACCCGGCTTACCTGAGTTTCGAAGTAAAGCGTCGCCTCGGTGCCGACTTTAGGTTTATCGAAACCGCTATGGACATCAACAACGGCATGCCTCGCTACGTGGTGTCGCGCATCCAGGCAATTTTGAACCGCGATGGCAAACCGCTGAACGGCTCAAAGGTTCTGCTGCTCGGCATGACCTACAAGCCCGATATTGCCGACCTTCGCGAATCGCCTAGCCTCGAAATCTTCGAAATCTTGCTTGAAGAGGGCGTTCAGGCAACGTTCTTCGACCCGCACGCTACTTCGGCGCGCATCGGTGCAGAAGTGAAGCAAAGTGAGCCCGACCTGCAGGCTGCTATCGCAGAGAACGACGTGGTGGTGTTGCTGCAGGCGCACAAAGCCTTCGACCTCGAGGCAATCGTTGCAAACAGCAAGTCGGTTTTCGACACCCGCGGCATTCTCAGCGGCGCAAACGTCGAACGCCTGTAAACCGAAGAGTCTTAGGGTTTGCCGCTAGGCAAGTTTGAGGTAGTCCCAGTCGCGGGCAGCAAACACGGGCAAGTTAGCCAAGCCAACTTCTTTTAGCATGGCTTTGTAGTCAGTTTCAAAATCGATGTCGTTGGCATAAATTCGCCCGGATGCACGGCGCAGCAGAAACTGCACGTACTTGTCTAGCAACTCGAGCAGTCGCGCATCCATGTTCTTGTTGCTTTCACGCTTGTGAATCGCGAGAGCGTAGTCGAAGAGCCGGAATTCCTCTTCTTGCAACTCAGGAATCGAGAGTTTGTTGGCAGCGATGGCCAAGGCGTCGGCATCTTGAATCGAAAACGCAGAACCCAACTTTGGAACACGAACAACCTGCTCGAGCAGCGAACGTCTGGTTGACCCAATCTTCGCCTCGCTCAGTGCCTTCACTTGAACGCTGTCGTCGAGACGACCCTCGTTAAAGAGGTTCGACTCCGAATCTTCCTGTTCGATGGTTGCCATCCAACCGGCCTCACGCGGAATAACCCAAAGGCCAAAGTCGCGCTTCTTGGCGGCTACCGCAAACCAAACGTCGGCCATTCCGGGGGTCTGAATCTCGGAGTACTCGAGCTGCCAATAGGCTCGCTCAAACAGCAGGGTTCCGGTACCGATCATGTCTACCGGCAAGAGCGAAGGCGCCTCAAAGGCGAAGTGCCACAGGTAGCGCTGGCGAAGAAGCTTTTTGATCACCGGTGGGTAAACCGAAGCGTGCACGCCCACGGCGTAGGTTCCACCCAACATCTGCTGATAACCAACGAGAGTAGAGATGTAGTTTTTTGGGTAGGCGATATCGTCGTCTACCGTTGCATAGAAGGTTGCATTGGTTTTGTCGATGAAGAAGAATTTGCCGTTGTCACGAACATCGCCGTGATCCTGTGAGCGAGCAACCTGAATTTTTGGGTGTTTTAGAAAGCTCGGAACGGTTTGCCAATTGTTGAGATACACACCCAGACCGGCAACCTGAGGCAACAGCGAGTTGACTACCTGCTCTAGGGAATGCTCGCGAGAAGGAATCGACGCAAGGCCAACGAAAACATCTTTGAGGTTTTTCGTGGTTGATGCCGGTGAGGGAATGAACTTGGCGAGGGGCGAGGCCTTCACGCGCTTTTTTAGTTGCGACACCAAATCAGCCATGACTTCCCCTTCTCTTCTCTCGTAATTCTAGACTCCGCCTAGAGTTTTGCGAGCGCTTGGCGAACACGCGGAATGACTTCGGTTGCGTAGAGCTCGATGGTTCGACGGTGCATCTGGTGAGTCATCGGGCCGTTGTCATATTTAAGGTCGAAGCGGTTAGCGCCCACCGAAGTGACAGCGTGCACAATCTTGTCGGCAACCGTTTGAGGCGAGCCAAAATACATCGATCCAAATCGCACCTCGTTGATGAAGTGATCTTTCGTTGGCTCCGACCAACCGCGTTCGCGACCAATCTTGCCAAACGACCCTAGGTAGGCTGGCCAGCCGATTTCGATTGCTTCCTCGTCGGTTTCCCTAATGAATCCAGGGCTGTGAATGCTCACCGGTAGCTCGGGAGTGCCCAATTTTGCCAGGGCATCACGGTAAAGCTTCGAGAAGGGGGCGAATCGAGCGGGGTCTCCGCCGATGATGGCAAGCGCCAACGGAATGCCCAAGCGAGCAGCGCGGATAACCGATTCGGGGCTTCCTCCAACGCCTACTCGCAGACCAATCGGTTTTTCGGCAGGAGGGTAGACGGTCTGATTCGACAATGAAGACCTCAACCGGCCCGTCCAGGTAACCGGCTGACCCTTCAAGAGCTCAACTAGCAGTTCGAGTTTCTCTTCAAAAAGTTCGGCGTAGTCGCCAAGCTCGTAACCGAAAAGCGGAAACGACTCGATGAAAGATCCGCGACCAGCGGTAATTTCGGCACGACCGTTGCTGAGCGCTTGAATGGTGGAAAAGCGCTCAAAGACACGCACCGGGTCGTCACTCGAAAGCACTGTGACGCCAGTTCCAAGTTGAATATTTGTTGTCACCGCGGCTAGGGCAGCCAGAATGGTGTCGGGGGCCGAAACCGCGAAGTCTTCGCGATGGTGCTCGCCGATGTTGAAGGCAAAAATTCCGAGTTGGTCGGCGAGAACGCCTTCGGTAACTACATCACGGATAACCTGGCCAGCCGAAACGGGGTTGCCGCTTTCGTCGTGGGTGATGCCGCCGAAAGTGTCTAAACCAAACCTAAGTTCGTTCAAAATATCCTCGCCTAATAGATTCTTCTAGTAGCCAGAGTATCGCCTGCTCGGCCACCGCCCAAAAGAGCAAAATGCGTTACCTTCTGTTCACCTCGCCTTAGCACTCTGGCAATCTGTATGCCCAGATTCTTGGTGAATACACACGCTCGTTTGGCTAGACTTCGTATATGGGTGCAGTTACCGATTTACGTCGGCTCTTGGGGTCAACCTTCGTTGAGCAGATTGCTCGACGCCTCGAACGCGAAGGAAGCGCGAAACGCGCTCCAAATTTCACCCTAATTCAAGTTGATGCATCGCAGACCGGGCTATTTGAGATGCAAATTTCAACTATTGCCAAACTTTTCGATCGCGTTCTCGTTGTATGGCCAGAACCCGAGAGACCATCGCGCCTGCCAGACAACGTTGAAGTATTCACCGCCGAAGACGGTGTCGTCTCGCGTTGGCAGTTGCTCAAGAAGTGTTCCGAAGGGTTTGTCTTTCCAGTTTCTCTGGTCAAGCCGATTCAGCCTTCGCACGTAGCCCACCTCAAGCGTCACCTGTTTGCCGCCGGAGGTGCCAATGCGGTCGGTTTGCACAACTTTGCCACCGACAAGGCACTTGCACCTGGCCAAACCGAGTCGGCTTTCGACCTCGTTCCGATGCCCCTGATCGACCCCGACTACGCGGTCATCGACCAACGGTTCTGGAAGCTCGGCGGTAGCGAGTTCGAGCAGGGAGATGACGCAGTTGACCTCGCTTTTCAAGCGCACAGGAGAGACTTCGCCCTCTACGCATGCAACGACGCGCTCGCGCAGCCAAGATTGAGTAAGCCATCAGACCTCGTCTTCTCGAGATTTGACCTCGTAGAGGCTGCACTTAGAGTGCCAAAACTGGTACAGAATCTCACCCCAGCATCGTTGCAACTCTGGCACAAAACCTGGGATGCACTGGGCGTCAAGGCCGAAGCCGGGTCTTCATCAGAACTTCAAGAATCGCTGTCGGAGCTACTCGCAAAAAACGACTCGGTTGCTAAAACAGCCAAGGCTGCTACACGCAAACTTTTAGGTAAAAAAACCAAACCTCAAGGAGCCCGGTCATGACAAACCCACAGCGCAAGACTCCTCAATGGTTTGGGGCAATCTCAGGGCGTCTCGAGAAAGCAGCACTTCAAAGATTCGACTACCCGGGCTGGACTTCAGAAAAGCTGAACAAGGATTTTCAAAAGGCGTTCAAGTTTTTCAAGGCAATCAACGAAGGTGCCCGTCAAGAAAAGCAGCAGTCACTCGCGGCGGCTGTCGAGATCAAGGTTTTTGAAGCCGCGCGCTCAAATGAAACCATCGGCGATCTGATTGCAGAACTTGAAGAAAGCCTCAAGAGTGTTGAGGGCAGAGAAGACTCCCTGGCGGGTTTGGTTCGAAAGACCCAGCGACTTCGCACGCAACTTAGAGCGCTCAAACTTACGGTTGAGGTAGCCCAAGCTCCCGCTGTTTTGGGCCTCGCGACTCTGCTGAAGAAAGCAGAAGACCTGAACGAACAGATCTCGGCTCTGGTTCAAACCGTTGAGATGCAAAAGGTTGAAATCTCAAATCTCATCGAACTCGCCGGATGGAGCGAGCGGGTTGTGGTTCCGAAAGCGCAAATCGCCTCTGGATTCACCGAGATTGGTGTGAAGGCGCTCTTCGCGATTGCCTACGGAACCGAAGCACCTCGCGCTACGAGGCGAACGGCCCTTGTGGCTCTTAGCCGCTGGGCTAAATCGATAGATCGAGTTGCACTCAACAAGCTCTTCACCCAGCATCTTGAATTCGCCAAAACCAAGAGAACCCTCGAAAAGGTTGCGAGCTTAAATTTCATTGCCTACGAGAGCTCACGCAAAATTTCAGGCCAGCAAGAACCTGGCGAAGAATATTTCGTACTACTTGAATCGCTGCGCATCGATGCCGGAGATCAAGCTCCAGACAACCTGCTTTGGATTGCAAACTTCGTTGGCAAACTCGAGTCCACGGTGTTTGGCGAAGACACCGAGCATGAGGTGCAGTTGGCTTGGCTAAACCACTCGCTTAAGGCTTCTGGCTACAGCCCAATCGAGATTGCAGCGGGTGAGGGCCCAGCACTCAACCGCGTTATTTCTGAGGCAACCCCGCTCGCCAACCCCAAGACGCTGCCTTTGGTTTCAGTGATTTTGCCAGCCTTCAACAGCGAACAGTGGATTTCTGCAGCCATCCAGTCGCTCCTCTCGCAAACCTGGACTGCCTTGGAAATCCTGGTTGTTGACGACTGCAGCACTGACTCAACCTACTCAATCGCCAAATCGTTTGAGGCCCTAGACCACCGTGTGCGAGTGCTCAGAGCAAAACACAACAGCGGCCCGTACCACTGCCGAAACATTGCCCTTAAGCAAGCCAAGGGCGAGTACGTAACTGTTCACGATGCCGACGACTGGTCGCACCCTCAGAAGATCGAAACCCAGGTTAGACACCTTGAGGCAAACCCCTCGATGATGGCAAACGTTTCTGAAGGCGCTCGGCTTGATGAGGCGAGCCTCATCACCGGTGTCGCTGGCCGCACACAGATTCTGCGCCCAAACTTCTCTTCGTTGATGTTTAGGCGTGTGCCGGTAACTCAAGCACTCGGCTACTGGGATGAGGTTCGCTTTGGTGGCGACTCGGAGTTCCAATACCGTCTCATCAGTTGCTTCGGCGCTGAGGCATTTGCCATTTTGAAGTCGGGCCTGCTTTCGCTGCTAAGAGTCGTCGAGGGATCGCTCACTGCCGGTGGCATGCAAGAGATGCTTTCAGGGCCTAGAAAGCTCTACAAGGAGTCATTCCAAAAATGGCACGCACATTTGGTTGAAACTGAAGGCTCGTTCTACCTTGACCCAGCAAAAGCCAGACGCTTCTACGCTCCCAAGGCATCTATCAACAAGACCTTAGAAGAGCAGCGCAGCGATATCTTGTTCGTGGAGAATTTCGCAGAGCCTGTCTCGGCCATAGAACCGACGATGACACTTATTGCCGAAGCTCTGCAGAACAACCTGAAGGTTGCAATAGCCCACGTACCTGCTCTAGAAAGCTTGGGTAGCAAGCCGTCTGTGGAAATAGAAACCTTTGCCCTCGAGAACGGCATCGACATGGCTTGGCACCTTGAGCGTGAGCTCGACGCCGAGACCCCGATTAGAACGACCGGGATGATGGCAACAGCCGGTTCTGTTTCGGTTAAGTTCGACCGTCTGCCCAAAATCGAGTCGCAAGAACACGCGTTGCTGGTTGAGAATCCAGACACCGTAGACACAAGATTCTTGGCAGTGCTTTCGCGAAACTTCATGGCGATGTTCGGTAACGCACCTAAGGTGCTGAGCCTCGGCGATGAATCTCGAAGCGCGATTCGTGATCTCGGGTGGCTTAACTCGATTGCGACTGGCAACGCTCAGCCGGGCGGTAACCGCCGTAATACCAAAAGCGAACTTTAAAGAACTCCGGCAAAAGTCAGGTTAGGGCTTTAGGCCTGTTCTGCTTGGGTCGCAAACATAGCTTGCTCGTATCCCGGTTGAAAAGGCATGCTCACGATGTAGGGCTTGAAGCCCGAACGGCGTTTGAAGTTGTAAAGCCCCTCACCGCCGTTTTGTGCACCACCGTACATTAGGTAGCGCAGGCCCGAAGGCTTGCCCCAGGGTTCGGTGATGGCAGCCTCGACAACCTTTTGCGCAACGAAGTTGACAACACCTTGAGCCAGGTGTTCACCGTGGCCCATGATTTGTGCAAACAGAGCAAACTCGCCGTATCGAACCACCGAGATGTAAGCGATCAGCTTTTTGCCAAGTTCAACTTCGCCTTGCATGTGACCTTCAACCGGAATGAACACACCAAAGGTTTGACGCCAATGCTTTGGGCAGGCGAGCTTCGGAACTGGTACAAGTTCGGTTGGGGCGCCGCCCATTTCATCGATGGACTTTGTGAGGTTCGACCTGATCGCTCCGCCAGAACGCACTTCTTTGGAGTTGTTTATTTCATAAATGTCTGGAACATGATTTTTGCCGTTGTACGGGTCAAAAATGAATTCGGAGCGCTCAGATTTTTGAAACTGGTGGCGGTAGGTGGCAGGGCGAGAGTAAATCCAGGCGTTGAAGTCTTCAACCGGCTCCAAGTCGATCATCATCGGCGTGAATCTTGGCGGGGTGGTCTGGCCCTTTTTGTGTTCGAGATAGAAATAACCGTCGAACACTTTGGCAACCGAATCGATAAAACTTTTGCAGGCTGCGGTGCAACTTGCGGGGTCAAACATTAGGTTAGGTTCGACAATTTCTGTAATGACGAGTTCGGCAAAGCTGCACGGCGCCGATCTGAGCTCGCTGCTAGGTGCCGCGGCTTCTGCCTTCGCGATTATCGTTACGCTCTCTGCAGCAGGCTTGGCGTCTAGTCGACGCGCAATGGCCTGATTGAGCCCGCTCGCAACTGCCGCCGCAAGCATGCGTTTGTACGTGGACCCTTGAAAGTGCAGAGTATTGCCGGGGCCGCAAGACCCCACGTCGGCAAGTGCGAGGGCGTCTTTTTCAACCACGCCGCCAAAGAACACATCTGGCACTTTCGCAGCGACGAGTTCGCCCAGCTGGTAGTACTCGGCAACCCGATCGGCCAACTTTGGGTAGTAATCAACCTGCTGGTTCAGAAACAGAACTGGTAGGGCAGGTGCGGTCTGGCGAAGGCGCTCGATGAGCTTGCTAGCATCGGCCACCGATTGCTCAAGAGTCGGCCGCCCTAGCTCTTCGTAGTCGGCTAAGAAGGCAGTTCGATCTTTGAGAAATTTCGGGTGAATCCAAAACCTAGGCCCACCCTGCTTCGAACGCCAGAGGCTAAAGTTCATGTCGGCATAGGAGTCGAGCATCAAAAGGTCGGCATCTTGGCATTCAAGCGCTTCGCGATTTACTTGCCCCAAATAGTAGCTGGCCAAAGTGCGCGGCATGTCGACGACGTTAGAAATCGAGTTTAGAAATTCTTCGCTGAGGCTTAGACCGTCGAGGGAGTCTAGAAACTGCCCGAACGTGGATTTTTGGCTCTGGCGAAAGACGGGCTGCTGTTCAAAAACCTCGGGGTTGAGCGCAATGGCTCGTCGCGAAGTGCAGTCGCCCCTGGCTACGATGGTCAGCGCACCCGCGCCGTTACCTTTTATTTTCGTAGTCATACGACCATTCTAAATTGTTGGGGTGATCGACACCCGGTTTAATAGCCACGGATGCTTCGCCAACAGCCCGGCAACGAAGCGGCACCAGGGTTTGCGGTGCCGGGTTAGTTAGCTGGCTCGTCTGTCATGACGGGCTCTGGAAGACCCTTCGACACGAAAGCGAGCGACTCCGCACGCACCGACACCGGCAGACCGGCAACGAGAGTTAGCGAACCCTGCGAGTCTTGGCGCAGTAAGTAGCGGGCCACCGCACGCGCGGCAAGGTTGTCGGAACCGAACAGGCTTAGATTCACCGGGTAGATGATCTGGTACGGAGCAGGGGCTTCGTCGAAACCTACCGGTGGCAGTGCCTTGGCATCGAAATTGAGAGACACGGTGATAGAGGTTTCGGTTTTGTTAATTACCCACTGCGACGACGCAGCCTGAACAGAGAGCATGTCGGGAGCGGCCCCTGCCGGAAATTGTGCCTTATCGACCAAAAGAGACACTGGCATAGGGGTAACCATCGCTACGTTTGAAAGTTGTGTAAACACAGCACCGGGCATGAATGCAATCGAACCTTCTGCAAGGTTTGCATAGTCGTCAACTGTAACGTTGGCAGACACATCGAGCGAGACGTTGAGGTCTTTACCCGTGTAGTGCTTGTACCAAACTTTAAGGGCTTCGACGGCTTGCTTCTGCGCCTTAGGTTCAAGAATGATCGTGCCTTCGAGCGGCGCTGTTCCGGAGTTATCGGCCAAAATGGCTGGGTCATTCCAGTCGGTTATGGTGCCGTCAAGAATTCCTTGGATCGTGTCAGGCGAAAAGATGGCCGATGCGCCCAAGCTTGAGGTGATGACAAATACGCCAGATTCAACAGCGTATGGAACCACGGCATAAGGCGCGGTGCCTGGACCATCGGTTGCAATGCTCGAAGCAGATACATCGGCCGTTGCGTTGTCGGAGAGATTCATGGTCAGCTCTGGACAGTTGACCGTCAGGTTGTCGGCAAGGTACTGGGCTCCGTCGAACACCTCGGAGCTGAACGCGGTGTTGACGCTGCCTGGCTCACAAGTGAACGTGGCTTCGGCCTGCGCGGCAAGGGCCTCAGGTGGGATCGGTGGGTTGCACCCGGTTAGCAAACTGATTGCTAGAGCCGATACGGTAACAAGCTTTAGAGCTGAACCAACCGTTTTTGACATCGCCATCTGATTCGACCTTTCAGTGTGTTTCGTTAATTCTGCTAGAAAAAGTGTTTGGGAGTAGAGGCAAATGCCCCTACTCCCAAACCGCTACTACTTACTGCTACTACTTGATGTAGTTGACTAGCGCTAGAGCCTTGGTGCGAACTACGCCCTGGATCGGGGTGTAGCCAAGACCGTAAGAAACGGCTGGGCCACAGGTGCTCAGTACGTAACCTAGGAACTTCTTGACGTTTGCGCCCTTGACGGTAACAGCAACCTTGGTGCTCGAGTTGGTGTTTACAACAGCGTAGGTGAATAGCGAAGCGTTGTAGGCACCGCTGATGCTCTTGGTCCAGTCGATGACCACGTTTCCATTTTCAGAAATGCTGGTCTGCTGCGATAGGAAGGTGTTTGCACGCTTAGCGTCGGCTGCGTAGTACTGGCCAGCTTCGTTGCGAAGAAGCGCAATCTGAACGCCGGTTAGGGCGTCCTTCAGGTCTACATATCCAATCGCACCTGCGGTTGCAAGTACACCGGTCTTTAGGTTTCCACCTGAAGAGTACGAGTTACCGCGTGGGGTTGCATCACCGGTTGCTACGGTCCAGTCAGAGCTCTGAGTGAAGTTGCCAGTGACCTGGTGTAGGTAGCCAGCTAGGTTGTCGCTTGTACCAGAACCAGCTGCACGGTAGGCAGGAGTGATGTTCTTGTTCGCTAGAGCCTGAAGCTGCTTCTGAATTCCTAGGTTCTGGATCGACTTGATTTGAGCGTCGTTCCAAGTGGTGATCTGACCCTTGTAGATCTTGGCCAAAATTTCTGGGGTGATCTTTAGGCCGGTGATACCAGCTAGGTTGTAAATGATTGCGATTGGGCCAGAGGTAACTGGGATGTACTTTGCGTTTGCAGGCTTGTTGTCTCCGTTGGTGCCGGTGTAGACGAAGTCGGTTGCACCGAAGTCGTAGCTACCCGAAGCGAAGTTTGCCTTACCGGTACCCGAGCTGTTTGCGGTGTAGGTTACCGAACCCTGGGCTGGGAATGCGGTTGCATAGCTTGCGGCACAGTTACGTAGAATTCCACCAGCAAACGAGGATCCTCCGGCAGTTAGGTCGCCAGCTGCGGCCTGAGCCGAAGGTGCGCCTAGAAGTGCGGAGGCAAGAATTGCGACTGAAGCCAATAGGCCTGCGGTCTTGCGCATTGATTTCTCCTTATAGAAATGATTGTTCGGAATGAACATGTCTAGTAAAACTTTTGAAAGTTAACGGGCGAATGCTAGTTAGTTGTATTTTGGGTGAACGAAAAGTTAATTCGTTCGGCCAGCGCTTTAGCCGAAGTGTCCGTTGACGTAGTCGTTGGTGCGACTGTCGGCCGGGTTGTTGAAGACATCTTCGGTCTTGCCAAACTCAACCACTCCACCTGGGTTGCTATCTTCAGCTAGGAAGAATGCGGTTTGGTGCGAAACGCGCTGCGCCTGCTGCATGTTGTGCGTAACGATAACGATGGTCATCGAATCCGAAAGCTCTTCGATGGTCTCTTCGATGCGACGAGTTGAGCCAGGGTCAAGCGCGGAGCACGGCTCATCCATAAGCAATACCTCTGGGTTCATCGCCAAAGAACGCGCGATGCAAAGGCGCTGCTGTTGCCCACCCGAAAGCGATGTCGCAGGTTCGCCCAGGCGATCCTTTACTTCGTTCCAAATTGATGCGCGGCGCAGCGAGGTTTCAACAAGCTCGCTTGCGTCATAGCCGCGTCGGCCCGAAAGCTTTAGCCCCGAAAGTACGTTGTCTTTGATTGACATAGTTGGAAAAGGATTTGGCTTCTGAAAGACCATGCCAATCTTGATTCGCACATCGGTAGGGTCAATCGACGGCTCGTAGATGTCTTGCCCATCGAGTAACACTCGGCCTGCGAATCCAGCCGAAGGAATCAGCTCGTGCATGCGGTTTAGCGTGCGCAGGAAAGTTGACTTG
The DNA here is from genome assembly GCA_947448975.1 of Micrococcales bacterium. Taxonomy (GTDB): domain Bacteria; phylum Actinomycetota; class Actinomycetes; order Actinomycetales; family Microbacteriaceae; genus Rhodoluna. The sequence goes on from CANFPR010000001.1 coordinate 21,082, forward strand.
CCGCAACCGGATGGGCCGATCAATGCGGTTACCTGGTTTACCGGAAAGGTCAGCGACACATCTTGAAGCACGTGACGTTCGCCAAACCATACGTTGACGGCCTCAGACCGAAGGTGAGCTTCGATGGTGTTGTTCTCTGACATTATTTTTCAACCTTCTTGCTTTTTGCTTTTTTAGTTCTGGTTGCCATGCGTGCGGCGGTAAAAATTACTCCCACAAAGATAAGAACAACGAACGCCGCTCCCCAGGCCCGCTGGAGGCTGGTGTCGTTTGAGGCTGCGAGGTTTTGGTAAATGTAGGTGGGAATTGCTGCCATTGAATCCAACGGATTTAGCACAGTGTTGTTCGCGTAGTTAACCGTGAGAAGAAGAGGTGCTGTTTCTCCGATGATGCGAGCAATGCCCAGGAGGAAGGCGGTAATGATGCCCGACTTGGCAGCCGGTAGGGTCACCTGAAAGAACGCGCGGTACGAAGGTGCGCCCAGGGCGAGAGCGCCGTTTCGGAGTTCAATAGGCACAAGACGCAGGCCTTCTTCGGCAACACGGGTGACTGTTGGAAGCATTAGTGGAATCAGCGCCAAGGATCCGAGCCAACCTCCGTAGCGAGAAAATCCGGTCGTGATAAATGCGGCGTAAACGAACAGGCCCGCTACCACAGAAGGAAGACCCGACATGGCTTGAACCAAGGTGCGGATGGCGCCGCGAGCTTTTCCGTAAGTTTCGGTTAGATAAACAGCCAATGCGATGCCAAGCGGCACCGTAACCAGGGTGGTTAGGCCAACGATTATGAAAGTGCCCAGCACCGCGTGACCCAAGCCACCGTATTCGAGTGAAGTGGTTTCGGTGATGTAAACGTTGTTTTGCAAGAAGAACGAAGGGCGAATTGCCTTAAGCCCTTCAGACACAACCGAGTAGAGAACCGACATCAGAAGCACGCCAACCAGAGTGCTAAAGAAGATTGTGAAGATTACGAGCATCGAGTCGGCGATGCCTTTGCGACCGAAAACCTTAAAGCCAACAAAACCTGCACTCAATATCTGAATCGGCAAGAAGATCAGAAGCAAAGCCAAAGCGCCATCAACCGAGAAGGCAAAGGCTAGCGCCAGAGAAACGATTGCTGGAAAGGTGGAGGCCAGAATTACGTTCCTGGTGTTTCTTGGGTTCTTGATTTCCCAGGGGCTTACCGCTGGGCGGGGCTGGGCTACACCTGAGGTCTGAATCTGGCTCAACTTACTTCCTCCAAGGTTGGGCCTTAGCCACGATTACCGCAGCCAGCCAGTTGATTAGAAGCGTGATGATAAAGAGCACGAGGCCGGCTGCCATGAGGGCCTTAACTTCAACCGGCGAAGCAGCTCCGAAGAAAGCAACAATCATCGAAGCGATTGAGCCACCTCGGCTTTCGACGACATCAACCCAGTTGATCTGGAATGACAGGTTTAGCACGAAATAAATTGCGACGGTCTCGCCGAGTGCGCGACCAAGGCCGAGAAGCACACCACCGGTGATACCTCCCGAGGATGTAGGCAGGATTACTTGGAAGAAAGTGGTCGAACGACTCGAACCTAGAGCGGTGGCTGCGTTGATGACATCCTTGTCGAGCTGGCTGAAGATTTCTCGTGTAACCGAGGTGATGATTGGCACGATCATTACTGCAACAATCCAGCCGGCCACAAAAGGGCTGCCGACGAAAGAGCCCGAGTCGTTAGCAAAAACGGGCAAGAACCCAAGGTACTGGTGAAGAAGAGTAGCCCAGTGGGAAGCCACCGGGGTAAGAACTCCTAGACCCCAAAGACCAATAACAATCGATGGAATAGCGGCCAAAAGATCTACAACCGTCGTAGCAATCTTGGCAACACGGCCGTTGGCTAGAAATTCGATGAAGTAGGCGGCGGCAATTGCCATTGGCACCGCGAGCAGAATTCCGTTTACCGCGATAAGTAACGAGCCCCAGAGCATTGGGCCAATTTGGAACATTAGGTGCTCAGGGTCGGCCGCACTCCATTGATCGCCAAATATAAAAGCAGGGCCTTGCGCAACGATGAGGTCGCCCGACATGTAAAGCAAGTAAGCCAGAATCAAGAACACAATGGCGGCGGCTCCCACGGCTGCGGCGCGTGCAATTCCGAAGAATATCTTGTCTTGAATAAGGTGCGGTTTAACCAGCAGTTTGCGCTTCGCGGGCACTGACTTGGTCGATTCTGAGGCAACACTCATGCCTCAAAGTCTCGCGAAGGGGGGTTAATGACGCCTGTTGCCAAAGTTAACGGAAAGTGAATTGCCTTTTCTATGGGCGCACCCTGCGGTGTTAGGTTTGTGTCGTGCTTGACTTCAACGACGCATCTTTTTTGGCCGATCCGTACCCGCAGCTGTCTGAACTTAGGGCTGCCGGGCGGCCCGTTTGGCACGACGAGTTAGGGCTATACCTGGCCGCCAACTACGACCACGCAAACGCCGTACTTCGCACCAAAACTCTGGGGCGCATCTTCAGCCCGAAACAACCCGAGTCGGAGTGGTCGGAGTTCAACTGGCTTCACGCCGACAGCATCCTAGATTCTGAGCCTCCCAAGCACACCAGGCTTCGTTCGCTGATTTCGAAGGCCTTCAACCGGGGCAAGATCGAGAGTCTGCGACCGCTGGTTGAGCGCTTGGCCCAAGAGTTGGCCGACGAGTGCGAAGCCAAGCTCGCGACCGATGGCCGGTTCGATGTAATCGCCGATTTTGCCGAGCCTTTGCCGGTAAAGGTCATCGCCGCCATGCTCGGGTTTCCGACAAGCGACGAGCACCTGCTTCGCCCCTGGTCGCAGGCCATAGTAAAGATGTATGAAGTTGCCCCAACCGATGCCGACCGCGAAGCCGCAAAACTCGCATCGCACGAGTTTGCCGAATATGTGCGTGGGCTCATGGATGTTCGGCGAGCGCATCCTGGCACCGACCTGATCACCGACCTCGTGCAGGTTGAGGAGGAAGGTCAGAAGCTAAACGCCCAAGAGCTCATTGCCACCTGCGTGCTTCTTCTGAATGCCGGGCACGAGGCGAGCGTGAACGGTTTTGGTAATGGGTTGGTTGCCGCGCTTCAGCGTGAAGACCAGGCCGAGTTACTCAGAACGCGCTCACGTGAGATTGCCGAGACAGCGATAGATGAATTTTTGCGCTTCGATGCACCGCTTCACCTGTTTGAGCGCACGGCAACCGCCGACACCGAGATTGGTGGCGTAACCGTTAAGGCTGGCCAGAAGATCGCTTCGCTGCTAGGTTCTGCCAACCGGGATGCATCGGTGTTCGAACGTGCCGACGAAATGGACCTCACCCGCGACCCAAACCCACACATTGGTTTTGGCGCTGGCATCCACTTTTGCATCGGTGCACCGCTCGCCCGAATGGAGATGTCCACCTCCCTCCCTGTGCTGTTTGAGCGCTTTCCAAATCTGCGCCTAGAAAGCGAACCAATTAGACGCCCAACCTTCGTGCTCCGTGGCTACGAGCGGGTCTATGCTTGCCAATAACGCAGGTTTTTGGCGGCGGAAAATACTTTTTGACATAGGAGTCAATCGTGAAAAGAAGCATCAATCGAAACCTGTCGGCCATTCTGCGCCTGGGCACATCAGCGGCTATTTTCTTCAGCATCATCTATCAGGTGAGCGACCGCATTGCCCACAACCTGTTTCGCCCTTTTGAGTACTTCACCTACTTCACGATTCAAACCGGACTCATCTCGGGCACCGTTCTAGCCTTTGCCGGTGTATCGGCCCTGCGCAACGCGCAAGACTCACACCGCCTAACGCTGCTGCGCCTCTGGGTGATCAGCTACGAAGTTGTGGTTGGCATCTTCTACAACGTGCTTTTGCGCAACAGCGCGGGTGACGCACGCGACGCCGGTTACCACTGGCCGGTTTTGCCTAACGAGATTTTGCACACCTGGGCACCAATCATCGTCACTGTTGAGTGGTTGATTGCTGGCGGCCTACCAACCTACGCCTGGAAGAAGGTTTGGTGGGTAATCGTTTACCCGCTGTGCTGGTTGGCGTTCTCGATTCTGCGTGGCGCATTCGCCCCAGATCACTGGTGGGCCTACTGGTTCTTGAACCCAGGCGCTAACGGCGAAGGTGTTCCTGCGATGCTTCAGTACATCCTTATGATCGCCGGCACAATGGTGGCCTTCGGGTTTGGCTTTACCGCCATTCGTCGCGGGCTCGCGCGCGTAAGAAAGTAGATTCGGGTTAGTCGGCCGCGGCTAGCTGGCCGCAAGCTCCGTCGATTTCTTTGCCTCTGGTATCGCGAAGCGTGGTTGGTATACCGGCTGCCTCGAGCCTAGAAACAAACTCACGAGTAACCTCGGGCGTCGACGCCGTCCAGATCGAACCCGGTGTTGGGTTTAGCGGAATCGGATTGACGTGCACCCAGCCTCGGCCGCGATCGTTGAGCTTTTTGGCGAGCAGGTCGGCGCGCCATCCGTGGTCGTTCATGTCTTTGATCAGCGCGTACTCAATCGACACTCTGCGACCGGTGGCCTCAAAGTATGCTCGGGCGGCATCCAAGGTTTCGTCAACCTTCCAACGTGAATTCACCGGGATGAGCTCGTCGCGAAGTTGATCGTCGGGTGCGTGCAATGAGAGCGCAAAGGTAACCGGAAGGTTTTCGGCGGCGAGCTTGCCAATGGCGGGCACCAGGCCGACGGTTGAGACGGTGATGTTTCGGGCCGACATACCGAGGCCGTTGGGTTGAGGTTCAACCATGGTGCGCAGCGCCGACATGAGCCGGTTGTAGTTGGCCAAAGGTTCGCCCATCCCCATGAACACAATGTTGCCAACGCGCTCTGGGCCCTCGCCGGGCTTGCCCTTGTAGCCACCAAGTTCGCCGGCGGCAATCACGCGGTTGGCGCGAACCACCTGTTCAACGATTTCGGCGGCCGACATGTTGCGGGTTAGCCCCGCTTGGCCCGTGGCACAGAATGGGCAGTTCATGCCGCAGCCTGCCTGCGATGAAACGCAAAGAGTGATTCGACCCGGATACCGCATGAGCACCGACTCTACGAGAGCGCCATCGAACAGGCGCCAGAGAAACTTGATGGTGTCACCCTTGTCGGTTTGCAGACGGCGCACTTCGGTGAGAAGCGGCGGCAGCAACGAAGACACGAGCTCTTCGCGGCCGGCTGCCGGAAGGTCGGTCATCTCGGCTGGGTCGGAGGTGTAGTGGTTGAAGTAGTGAGTCGATAGCTGCTTGGCTCTGAAGCCCGGAATGCCCAGTTCTTTCACTCTGGCTGAACGCTCCTCTATAGAGAGGTCGGCTAGGTGCACCGGAGGTTGCTTGCGCTTTGGTTCGGCAAACTGCAGCAACGGGCGACCCTGCTCATCTTTTTGCTGGGTCCAGCCTTCGGTTGCCGGCTTGATCTGTTTGCGTTCGGTCATGTCTACTTTCGCCCCGCTAATGTCGGGTACCCGATAAGTCTAGATTCACCGCAGCCGTAAGCACTCGGATGTCGCGCTTAAAGCAATGGGCGGGGTCCGAAGACCCCGCCCAAGCTGACTTGAAACCGGTGTTACTTGACTACCTGAGTCTTGGTAACGGTGGTTGAACCAACGGTTACGGTCACCTTGTAGGTGCCCGATGGAACCGAGAAGTTCAGGGTCTTTACACCATCGGTGAAGGTGCCCGACGAGGTCCAGGTGCGAACACCCTTGATCTTGACGGTTGCGTGCTGACCAGCGGCGTGGTCTAGAACAACGCGAAGAACCTTCTTCGAAGGTCCTGAGATCTTCGCGGTAGGTGCGGCAGCAACAGCTCCGTTGAAGCTGATGTTGTCGATCAGGTAAACCTGGTCGGCCTTAGCCTGGTTAGGAGCACCGGTGTAGGTCGAGTCGTCATCGCTGAAGTCTGGGAAGACTGCTGCAACGATGTACGAAACGCCGGTCTGGTATGACTCGTTTGCCCAACCGTTGTCGGTGTCGGTGCACTTAGCGGTCGACATGTCGAAGGTTAGCGAGTTCCAACCTGGCTGAGCTTCTACAGCCTTTGCACAGGTGTGGCTGCCTGGCCATCCGCCAGCGCTCTGTAGCTTGAACATAACTGGGGTTGCAACTGATGCACCCGACCATACGTCCATGGTTACTACAGGCAGGTCACCGGTGGTGACGCGGAGGTTGTTGTCAACGAGAACTAGGTTTGCACCGCTCCACTGCTGACCACTAGCCAACTTGGTGAACTGAAGAACCTTGCCAGCGTGACCGCCAGAGCCGTCAACGATTGCCGAAGCGCCGCCTTCGAATGCTGCAGCTGCGGCACCTAGGGTGTCGTCTGCCTCGAAAGTCAGTACGGTTCCGGTTGCGTCTACGGCCTGAGCCGAACCCGATAGAGCTAGAGCTCCACCGAATGCTAGTGCGAGGCTAGCGGAGACTGCGAGAGTCTTCTTAGCCAATGTCTTTGAGAACATCTTTGTTTCCTTTCGAAAGGTTTGAATGAATGACTCGGGTTCACCCGGGTAGACCCGAAAGAACACTCACCACGTGGATTGCTGTTACACGTTCCACAACAAAAGTTACCTCTGAAAGCGGTTTCATTGGAAGCGGTTTCATGCATTTTTAGACATTCGTTATTAGTTTGTTGTAATCGCTTTATCGGGCTTTGAGCCAATGAACCCGCCGAATTGGGCGAGAAAGCTAGTGCTTTACAACCGACCCTTGGCCGTCTAATGCCCAAGCACGCACATAGTCGATGGTCATGTGACTTTCGCTCCAGCCATCCCAGTTACCGCCAAACCCACCGGTGGCGTTGTTGAGAATCACAAAGAAGTAGTCGTTGAAAGACCAGTGAGCGTTGCCGATATCGGCACGGTTGAGTGTGTAGAAACGGACGCCGTCAACATAGAACTCGAGGCGATCTGGCAGCCAACCCAAGCCGTAGGTGTGGAATCCGGCCGAGTAGTTGACATCGGTCACGCGGTCGCCCACTTGGTAGGTGTGGTTGCCGCAGCACTCGCCAGGATTATCGGTGATGGAGTAGTGAACCGCTGCAGAGTTTCGCCAAGGCTGGTGACCCCCCTGTTCGGCAATGTCGATTTCACCGGCATAAGGCCAACCGGCCGTTGACATAGCGTCACCTAGCATCCAGTAGGCCGGCCAGTTAGAGCCACCGGCTGGCATCTGAATTCGAGTTTCGATATATCCGTACTTGAACGAGACCTTGCCTTGAGTATCAAATCGACCACTGGTGTACTGACAAGGCTCCGTTAGACAGATTGCCCCCGGAGGGGCGACAGTGGTGTGTTTGGTGGTGATGACAGCATTGCCGCCAACGGTTCCATCGAGTTTGATGGCTCCAGGGTAATACCACTGAGGCTCTGCGTTGTGGCAGGTTCCGCCGCCGTTTTCGTTCTCGTGTCCGCAGTAACGGGCGGTCCACGAGGCTGAGTTTATGGTTGTGCCCGATGCTCCTAAAAATTCATCAGCCCAAAGCAGTGAGCCAACGTTATGACCGGTCACAGTTGGGGCTGTAGGTGTTACAACAGGTGTGGAGTTTTTTAGCCATTTGGCATAGAGCTTGAGCGATGAGGTTGGTTTGATGCGGGCCGAATCTTTAAACGCCACAGCACCTTGAGTTGATTTCGCCCAGCCGGTGAAGTGATAGCCGGTCTTCTTAAAGAGGTTCTTCTTTAGGTTGGCTCCGGCGGAAGTTACGACCTGCGAACTCATCGTTCCGTAGCCGCCGTTTGCCAGGTAGGTTACGCGATAACTGGCAGCGCCCCATGATGCTCCGGCTGGCTGAAGCACGAGAGCCACCAATAGAGCCCAAAGCGCCAACAACGAGGTTCGGCGGCGAATCGAGGATGATGTGGTCAAGGTGTGCCAACTTTCGTATTTACAAAACTTCGAGCACAGCGCACACTGTGAAACTACTTTCACAATACGGCAGGTTGCGAAACTAAACTTGGCAAGTGCAAAAGATCTTCATCTACGGAAGCTGCGTAACGCGCGATGGCGTTGAGTGGTGGCCCGAGCACGGTTTTGAACTAGATGGCTATGTGGCGAGACAGTCGCTGATCAGCAGCCAAAGTCACGTCGATGTGCACGCCATTTCTTTTGATTTTGAGAGCATTGCCTCGAACTTCGCCAAACGCATGGCCAAAGGAGACGTTGCGGGCAACCTGGCCGGTCAAATTCGAAACCACGAACCGCATGTTGTGGTGTGGGATTTGTGCGATGAACGCGGTGGAGTTCTAGAAATCTCTGCCGGCCAGTACATCACTAGAAACGTTGTTTACAGCACCAACCCAATAGCAGGCCGTACCCTAGCCATCGGCACCGATGAACACTTCAAGCTCTGGAAGCAAGCACTCGACCAGTTCTTGCGTTCTGTCGGTGGCATCCGTGTGATTGTGAACGCAACGCCTTGGGCGCTCGTTAACGACAAAGGCGAGCCGGTCAACGGCGACTCATCTAAGGCAGAGAACTTCAACAATCTCATTGAGCCCTACTACGCAGAGCTCGAGTCTCGAGGCCTCGAAGTCATTCACGTCGATCAAAGCAAGGTAATTGCCAGGGTCGACCACCAGTGGGGCGAGGCACCCTTCCACTTTGTCGACGACACCTACGCCGAAATGTTGGTTCAGCTCAAAGCGCTGCTGGGCTAACGGCCAATCACATTCACCAAGAAGTGAAACCCAACCCACCACCACGCCAGCATGATTGCGACGCGTGTGGTTCTGTGATGCATGATGCGGTCGATGAGTTCGCCAACCGAAGCAACCGGCGTGCGCTTGCTTCGCGAATATAACCAGAGCACTAAGCCAAGCAGCACAAAGAAGCTGTACCCGCCCACTATCCACGCCGTGTTCACTTTTTACCCCAAATTCGTAAAAGCCCGATTCCGAGAGCCAGCCACAAAATGACGAACGCAGCCTGGCCGTACTTGCTGTCTAGCAGCGGGTCGATCAAAACCGAAATGGTCGGGTAGATCTTCAGGCTGCCGGCAAATTGGCCGAGGATGTTGGCCATGAACTCCCATGCGGTGATGCCGAGGCAAAGAATCGTCCAAAGGGTTCTCGAGCGCGACATGCGCGGGTCTGGTTTATCTTTCGGCCCGGTGTCGGTGTACCAAGCCAGCCGAAGCACCACGGGTAAAACCGCGAGAACCAGAACACCATGGATGTAGCCGTGCCGGTCAATAACCGTCAGCGCGACTGCGAAGAACACCACGCCCCAAAACGTCCAGGCGCGATTGACCTCTATCTTCTTGCCAAACCGATTGCCGAGAATGCCTGAAGCACTGATCCAAACGGCAACCGTGCACAACGAAAAGATAATGGTGTCTTTAGAACTGCCCCGAAAAACTTGGAGTCCGGTGGTGATGGCGAACACCCAAAACCAAGGGTTTCGAAACCCCGCCAACCACTTGTTCGTCTGCACGTTTACAGGCTAACCCTGCCAGCGGCCGGTGATAGCCGATAGTCTGAAACCCACCCCTCGATTAGAGCGAAGAAGTCGATTGAATACCGAATCTGAGAGCACCGCTTCAATCGACCGCCGCACGCTATTGCGCAACATGCAGCTCGTAAAACTGCAGAATGCCGAAGACTACCTAGCGAAGTCGAAGGTGGTTCAGTTCGTTTCGACTAACCCCAACATCGGCAACTACCTGCCAGTGCTGGCCATTCAGCAGATGCTGCACGAAAACACCGATGTCTTCAACATCCATCGCGAAATTGACTACGACTTCGTAAATGCAAACTACGAAGTTGCCGTAATCGGTGGAGCAGGGTTGCTGCACAAAGTCTTCGAACCTTTCTGGAGGGAATTCGCCGAACGGTGCACCCTACCCTTTGTGATCTGGGGCGTTGGCCTGTGCAGCCTCGATGCTTCAGACGAACCGACCTTCGTTTCACCAAATGCCGCGAGCGCAGTTTTCGAGCGTGCCCTCGCCGTGAACGT
>CANFPR010000002.1 GCA_947448975.1 Micrococcales bacterium
CCGCACGTTGGACTCGTGCGCACGGCACTATTCAACTGGGCCTACGCGCGGCACACCGGCGGCAAGTTTGTCTTTCGTATCGAAGACACCGATGCAGAGCGCGACAGCGAAGAGTCTTTCGACATGATTCTCGACGCACTTTCGTGGCTAGGTCTCAACTGGGATGAAGGCGTTGGAGTGGGTGGCCCGAACGAGCCGTACCGCCAGTCGCAGCGCACCGAGATCTATGCCGAAGTAATCCAAAAACTAAAGGATGCCGGTCATCTTTACGAGTCGTACATGTCGGGCGAAGACATCGATGCACGCAACGAAGCCGAGGGTCGCGCAAAGCAGCTCGGTTACGGCAACTGGGAGCGAGATGCATCCGAGGCAGAAAAGTACCGCAAAGACGATGTCTCACCAGCACTTCGCTTGCGAGTTCCAGACGTAGACATTTCGTTTACCGACCTGGTTCGCGGCGAAATCACTTTTCCTGCCGGCTCATTTCCTGACTTCGTAGTGGTTCGCCCCAACGGCCAGCCGCTTTATACGTTGGTCAACCCGGTTGACGACGCACTCATGGGAATCACGCACGTTCTTCGCGGCGAAGACCTGCTCTCGTCAACCCCTCGTCAGATTGCCCTCTACAACGCCATGTTCGAAGCTGGCATCACCAAGTTCATTCCACAGTTCGGGCACCTGCCTTACGTTATGGGCGAGGGCAACAAAAAGCTAAGCAAGCGCGACCCAGAGTCGAACATCTTTCACCACCGCGACCGCGGCTTCATTCCCGAGGGTTTGCTCAACTACCTAGCCCTACTCGGTTGGGGCATCAGCGCAGAGCGCGACATCTTCAGCCTCACCGAGCTTGCCGAAAACTTCGACGTAGTAAACGTCAACCCAAACCCGGCTCGCTTCGACCAGAAGAAGGCCGACTCCATCAACGCCTCCCACATTCGTCTGCTCGAGGCTTCCGACTTCGAAGCTCGCCTCATTCCATACCTGCAAAAGGCTCAGTTGGTGGGCGATGCGCTAACCCCGCGTGAGCAGCAGATTCTCACCTTGGGTGCTCCGCTCATTCAGGAGCGCATCGTGGTGTTGAGCGAAGCCGAACCAATGCTCGGCTTTCTGTTTAAGACTGCCGATCAAATCGTTTTCGAGGCCGATGCGGTCGAGGGTCTGCCAGAGAACACCACCGGCATTCTCGCTGTTGCGGCCGAGGTGCTCGAGGGCATCGAAGAGTTCACTACTGCGAACATCCAGGATGCACTCAACGCCAAGCTCATCGAAGAGTTGCAACTCAAGCCGCGCCTGGCTTTTGGGCCGTTGCGCACAGGCATTTCGGGTCGCCGCATCTCGCCGCCGCTGTTTGAGTCGATGGAAATTCTTGGTAAGCATGAAACCATCGAGCGCTTGAAGGCGTTTGCTGCAACCCTTTGTACCAACTAAAATAAAAAGTCGAGCCCGCTTTGCGGCAGGCTCAAAAAGTACCTTGGGGTATGGTGTAATTGGCAACACGGAGGTTTCTGGTACCTTTGTTCTTGGTTCGAGTCCAGGTACCCCAGCAAGTAATTCCAGTCGAGAAATCGGCTGGATTTTTTGTTTAAAGCGAGCTTTTTAGAGCTCTAGCGACTGCCCAACTTCGAGGTAAGTGAACTCGCCGCTGCCCTGCTCGGTAACCATTTTTACTCGACCGTTGTTTAGCGCGTGCCCGAAATCGCTGAGCAGTGCATTGTGCGTGGCAAAGCTCTTTCGGGGCTTCACGGAAGCAACGAAATCCATGACATCACCGATCTTCAACCACGGTGCAGATGTCGGGCAGGCAAGTATTTCTACCGCACGGTCGGGCTGCGTGTATGAGTCGCCTGGGTAGTAGAGCCGGTTGTCGACCATTACACCCGTGTTTTGAATCAGCGGGATGCTGCGGTGAATCTCCTGGTGCATGTCTCCGAAGAACTCCAGCTCAAAGTTGCCAACCTTGTGCCAGTCGCCGTGATGAACCGCGGTGACATTGCGACCATCGAGCTTGGCTCGCACCTCATCGGTGCCGAAGATGAGCAAACCGGGGTTCGTAGCGGCAAGGCGATCTACCTGTTCGGCGTAGCAGTGGTCGTCGTGCATGTGCGTAAGCACTAGCGCAACAACGTTTTTCATCTCCGTGAGCGGCTCGGTGTAGAACCCGGGGTCGATGATGATCCGCTGATCGCCCTTCTCAAGTTCGAGGCAGGCGTGACCGTGCTTGGTGATTCTCATGCCTTGAGAATACCCGCGCGCGACATCCGAGTTAAAATTCAGTCAAGGTGAACGTCAAGTTGGCGTTGTTCTAACCGAAGTCACCTAAAGATTCGAGGCATCAAATGAGCGAGCACGAGCAAAACCTTTCAGAGCACCACCAGCCGGCCCAAGAGCATGAGCGTGAGTGTAAAGTTCACGGCAATACCGAAGCGCCAATGTGTTCTTGCAACCACAACCCCGGCGGTGAATGCCACTGCCCACCCAATGAATGCAAGTGCGACCAAACTCATCACCTGCAGGGCGAAACCCAGTTCGGCCACGACTGCTGTGCTACCGACAGCGAGCACGACGAAGCGGGGGCAGGCCACGCAGGTCATGACATGCACGCGGGTCATGACATGCACGCAGCTCACGACATGCACGCGGGTCATGAGGGCCACGACATGCACGCGGGTCACGACCACAGCCACCACGACCCGAACGCTTTCAAAAAACAGTTCTGGTTCGCTCTTGCACTAACCGTGCCCGCTATTTACTTCTCGCACACCATTCAGATGTTGCTTGGCTACACGGCGCTCTCATTTGCGTTCAGCAACTACATTCCGGCCATCGCCGGCATAGTGCTGTTCTTCACCGGCGGCCGCGTTTTTCTCACCTCCGGTTTACAAGAGATCAAATCAAAGCAACCAGGGATGATGGCACTAATCGCCATGGCTCTGATTGTGGCTTTCGGCTACAGCCTCGCGCTAACGGTCTTCGACCTGGTTGGCGCACCACTGCAGGGTATGGATTTCTGGTGGGAGCTCGCGTCGCTGGTGACCATCATGTTGCTCGGCCACTGGATTGAAATGAGCTCGATCATGCGGGCCCAGAACACCATGGATAACCTTGTCGCCTTGATGCCGAAAACTGCCGAACTGGTAGTTGAAGGCGACACCGAAATAGTTGCTCTTGCCGAGCTGCGAGTTGGCGACGTGGTCTTGGTTCGTCCAGGAGCATCGGTGCCGGCCGACGGCGTAATTGTTCAAGGTTCGAGTTACCTAAACGAGGCAATGATCACGGGCGAATCGAGCGAGGTTTTTAAAGCCGAAGGCGCGCACGTAATCGCAGGCACCATCAACTCGACTATTACCCGCGAAGGGCTAGGCGCTCTCACGATTCGAATCACGGCTGTCGGAACCGACACCATGGTTTCGGGCATCATGCGCCTGGTTGCCGAGGCTCAAAAGTCGAAGTCAAAATCGCAAGTTTTGGCAGACCGCGCAGCGAGCTTGCTGTTCTACGTTGCGCTCGCAGCATCGTTGGTGACAGGCATCGTTTGGGCACTGCTCGGCACTCAAACGCCAGATTTCATTCTCGAACGCGTGGTAACCGTGCTGGTTATCGCCTGCCCCCACGCCCTGGGGCTTGCTGTTCCTCTGGTTACCGCAATAACCACGGCGAAGGCAGCTCGAAGCGGGCTTCTTATTCGCAACCGGGTCGACTTCGAAAAGGCGCGCTCGATCGATGTCGTGCTCTTCGACAAGACCGGCACGCTCACCACCGGCAAACGAAACATCCTTGGGGTATCGCTCGCCGAAAATGCCGAGTGGGGTTCTACCGACGACCTTCTAGCTCTGGCAGCGGCTGTTGAGCAAAAGTCTGAGCATGTTCTGGCCAGGGCCATCGTGTCTCACTCTAAGGTGCTTGGCCTCGCTCTGCCCGAGGTTCAGGCGGTAACCTCGCTTAGCGGTCTCGGGGTTTCGGCTCAACTGCAGGGTCGCACCGTGCTCATCGGTGGGCCAGCGATTCTCACCGAAAACCGCGTCGACGTAAATGTCGTTGACCTCGTAAAGGTTGCAACCGCAAACGATAAGGGCAACACCGTGGTGTACGTAATCGTCGAAGGTGCGCTTCAGGGCTACATCGAGTTTGGCGATGAGATTCGCGCTTCGGCACACGATGCCGTGTTCGAACTTCGGCGAAGACGCATCCGTGTGGCTATGGTCACTGGCGATGCAACCGGAGTTGCTCAAGCGGTGGCAAACGAGGTTGGCATCGAAGAGGTCTTCGCCGAAGTCTCGCCAGCCCGCAAAAATGCAATCGTGGCGCAACTGCAGGCAGATGGTTCGGTTGTCGCCTTCGTCGGAGACGGCATCAACGATGCCCCGGCTCTGGCCGCGGCAGATGTTGCGATCTCGGTGGGTGGAGGCACCGATGTAGCCATGGAATCATCGGGCTTGGTATTGCTAACCGACGATCCGATGGCGATCTCGGCAACCATCGACCTCTCGAAGCGAAGCGTTTCAAAAATGCGCCAGAACCTGGTTTGGGCAGCGGGTTACAACGCCCTAGCCATTCCTCTGGCGGCTGGCGCACTAATGCCATTCGGCTTGGTGTTGTCGCCAGCCCTCGGCGCGGTGCTAATGTCGCTATCGACCATCATTGTTGCTGCGAACGCCCAACTCCTTAGGAGATAGCATGCCCCGCCTAGGCCTGATCATTAATCCAACTTCGGGTAAAGGCAACGGCAAGGTGCATGGTGAGTTGGCGCGAAAGACATTCATCGATGCCGGAGCAGAGGTACTCGACCTGAGCGCAGCTTCCTTCGACGAAGCGATGGCCAAAGGTAAAGCCGCAGTTCTACTTGGCAAAATCGATGGAATCGTTGTAGCCGGTGGTGACGGCATGGTTCACATGGGCGTAAACATCTGCGCAAACTCAAAGGTTCCGCTGGGAATCATCGCTTGCGGCACCGGAAACGACGCGGCCCGAACCCTCGGGCTTCCAATCGTCGATGGCGCGGCAGCTGCCAAGGTGATTCTCGCCGGGGTTACCGACCGGGTTGACCTGGGTCAGGGTTCCAACGAAGAACGTGGCTTTTACTTTTTTGGAAGCATCTCGGCAGGGTTCGATGCCGTTGTGAACGCCCGCGCAAACCAGTGGAAGTGGCCTAAAGGCCCGAGCCGCTACATTCTGGCGATGCTCCGTGAGTTAACTGTTTTCAAGCCACTCAAATACACCGCTCGCATCGACGGGCAAGAACGCAAAATCGAAGCCATGCTGTGCGCCGTGGCAAACGCTCGCTCTTTTGGCGGTGGAATGTTGATTGCTCCCGAGGCGAGCATTCACGACGCAAAGCTCGACTTGTTTATCGTGCATCCTCTGAGCCGTCCTGCTTTTCTAAAGATGTTTCCAAAGGTGTACACCGGCGCGCACGTAACTCACCCTGCCGTAGAGATTGTGCCGGCGACTTCTGTTTACCTCGACGCGGGCAATATTCCAACCTTCGCCGATGGCGAGTATGTGGGCAACAAGCCAATGGAGATTAAAGTTGCGCCTCGTGCGCTCGAAGTATTTGTGGCATAATCGAAAGGTTGCTTCACGGCCCCATCGTTTAGCGGCCTAGGACACCGCCCTCTCACGGCGGCAGCAGGGGTTCAAATCCCCTTGGGGTCACCATCTCGCCTTCGATGATTCGTCTCGGAGGCGAGATTTTTCTTTAATCGCCGGTGTCCCCGAAATCCAAGTGCGCGGAGCCGTTCAAACGTTCGACTTGGGGTTGAAGATTTTACATAAACGCAACTTTCCAGTTGCCGATTGAGTCGATTTGTGACGTTTTCGCAAAGTAGTCTGAGAGCGTACTCAACCCGTGAAATCCATGGGTTGATTTTTCAGGAGGAAAAGAGTGAACATCATTACTCGCAACTCGGCAAAATTCTTGTCGATCGCAGCAGTGGCCGCTCTGGCACTATCGGGTTGTTCAGCAGCCGCAGCGCCAGAACTTGACTACAAAGCCTGTGCAGTTTCAGACGAAGGTAGCTGGAACGACAAGTCGTTCAACCAGTCTGTAATGGACGGCCTAATGAAGGCTAAGGACGAACTAAAGGTTCAGACCGCCGACGCAGAGTCGAACAGCGCTGAAGACTTCGCCCCAAACCTACAGCAGATGGTTGACGCCAACTGTGACATTACTTTCGCCGTTGGATTCAACCTTGTTGCTGACGTAAACGCAGCTGCAAAGGCTAACCCAGACGTGAAGTTTGTAACCATCGATGGTTGGTCAGAAGGCAACGCAAACCTAAAGCCAGTGAACTACGCAATGGAGCAGTCAAGCTACCTGGCCGGTTACGCAGCAGCAGCCTACTCAACCAGCAAGGTCATCGGTACTTACGGTGGAATGCAGATCGACGCAGTTACCGCGTTCATGGATGGCTACTACTACGGTGCTCAGGCTTGGGCTGCCGACAACAACACCACCATCAAGGTTCTCGGCTGGGACCCAGCCAAGAAGACTGGTGACTTCATGGGTGACTTCACTCCAAACAGCGCAGTTTCGAAGACCATCGCAGCAACCCAGATTCAGGGTGGCGCAGACGTGATTCTTCCTGTTGCTGGTGACCAGTTCGGTGCCGTGAGCGAAGCTCTCGACGAGGCTGGCAGCGCCGGTGTGATGATCGGTGTTGACAAGAACATCGCTCTAACCTCACCTGAATACGCAGACAAGATGCTCACCTCAATTGAGAAGCGCATGACCACTGCAGTGTTCGACATCATCAAGGGAATCGCAGTAGACAAGGTTGACTTCAGCGGCGACGCTTACCTAGGCACCTTGGCTAACGGCGGAACCGCACTGAGCGACTCCGACAAGATCACTGGAGACCTAAAGACCAAGCTCGACGAGCTTTCTGCAGGCATCCAGGATGGATCGATCTCGGTTCGTCCGTAATCGCATTCGCTAAGAAAAACCGCTGGGTCGAAAGGCTCAGCGGTTTTTCTTTGCATGCGTTGAGGTAGATTATTCACAGATAAGTAACCGTAAGTAGGGCACAGAGCAATGAAGCTTGAACTCAGAGGAATCACCAAGCGATTCGGTTCGCTCGTGGCAAACGATTCTATTAACCTGACGGTTCAACCCGGCGAAATCGTCAGCCTTCTGGGCGAAAACGGCGCTGGCAAATCCACTCTGATGAACGTCCTTTACGGTCTCTACCAGGCCGATGCCGGCGAGATTCTGGTCGACGATAAAGCCACCCACTTCAAAGGCCCGGGCGATGCCATGGCAGCGGGCATCGGTATGGTGCACCAACACTTCATGCTCATCCCTGTTTTCACTGTCGCCGAGAATGTGGCTTTGGGTCACGAGCCAACCAAGTTTGCAGGTCAGATTGACCTTTCTGAGGCGCGCACCCGAGTAAAAGAAATCAGCGACAAGTTTGGCTTCAATGTCGACCCAGACGCACTGGTTCGCGACCTACCCGTTGGCGTTCAGCAGCGCGTTGAGATCATTAAGGCCCTTAGCCGAAATGCCAAGACTCTGGTTCTCGACGAACCAACCGCGGTTTTAACACCGCAGGAAACCGACGAACTCATGAGCATCATGAAGCAGCTTGCATCTTCGGGCACTTCAATCATCTTCATAACTCACAAACTTCGTGAGGTAAAAGAAGTTGCCGACCGCATTGTTGTTATTCGCTTGGGCAAGGTTGTAGGCGAAGCGAAGCCGACCGCCACGGCATCTGAGTTGGCCAGCATGATGGTGGGCCGTGAAGTTGACCTAACCGTTGAGCGTTCGAAGAAAGCTCCAGGCGAGGTCGTGCTGAGCGTTTCAAATATTTCGGTGCGCGACGACCGCGGGCAACTCGCCGTCGACGCGCTCTCGCTCGACGTGCGAGCTGGTGAGGTGCTCGCGATTGCGGGTGTGCAAGGCAATGGGCAAACCGAGCTTGCCGAAGCCATCGTTGGCTTGAGAAAACTTGAAAAAGGTAGCGGCGAAATCAAGTTCAAAGGCGCGAACATCGAGCACAAGTCGGTGCGTCATCGCCTCGACGACTTCTTGAGCTACGTGCCCGAAGACCGTAAAAAGGATGGACTGATTTCGGAGTTCACCCTAGAAGAAAATTTAATGCTCAACCAGAGTTACGACGACGACCGCGGAGCAGAGTTTGTAAACCGAGGCCTGATCAACGCCAAGGTTTTAGAGGCCGAAACCGAGAAGGCAATCAAAGCCTTCGATGTTCGCACGCAAGGCTCCAAGTCGCTGGCCGGGCAACTCTCGGGCGGTAACCAGCAAAAGCTTGTGCTGGCCCGCGAAATGTCGCGACCACACGACGTTCTGCTCGTATCGCAGCCAACCCGCGGTGTCGACGTTGGTTCTATCGAGTTCATTCATGACCAGATCATGCAAGAGCGCGACGACCAGCAAACCGCAGTGATTCTCATCTCTACCGAACTCGACGAGGTGCTGGCCTTGGCAGACCGAATTGCCGTGATGTACCGAGGGCGAATCGTGGGTATTGTTTCGGCCGATGCAACGCGTGAAACCCTTGGCAAGATGATGGCAGGAATCGCAGCATGACCGAGAAAAGTAAGTTTCAGACGGTCGTGAGAGAAATCATGGCCACCAGCGTGACGCGCGTGGTGCTCTCGATTCTGCTCGGATTCTTCTTCGGTGGAATCTTTATGGTTCTGTTCAACGAGAACGTGGTTGCCACCTACAGCACTTTGTTCACGACCCCTGGCGACACCTTCGTGGCAGCCTTCAACACCATCGTCGATGGTTACGGAGCGCTTCTTCGCGGCGCGATTTTCAACCCAGAAGGCCGCGACCTAGTTGCCATGTTTAGGCCGATCACCGAAACCCTGCGAATGGCGGCACCTCTGGTGATGGCCGGTTTGGGCCTAGCCCTAGGTTTTCGCGTCGGGCTGTTCAACATCGGTGGTACCGGTCAGATCGTTATGGGTCTCGCTGGCGCAACCTGGGTTGCCACACGCATGGAGCTGCCTCCGGTAATCCACATGATTGTCGCGGTTATTGCAGCGGTTGTCTGTGCCGCAGCCTGGGGAGCGTTCGCCGGCTTCCTGAAGGCTAGAACCGGTGCTCACGAGGTAATCGTGACCATCATGATGAACTACATCGCGCTCGATTTCTTCACCTGGATGCTTCGCACCAAGGGTCTTCTTCTGGCAGCCACCGGCGGCGGCACTCCAAAGTCCGACCCGCCCGCGGCAACTTCGATGCTTCCTACGCTATTCGGCGACATGTACAAGATTCACATCGGAATCTTCATCGCTATCGCCGCCACCTTTGCCTACTGGCTCTTGATGGAGCGATCGGCTATCGGCTACCGCTTCAGAATGGTGGGCCACAACGCCAACGCCGCTCGTGCAGCCGGCATCAAGGTAGAAAGCACCTTCGTTTGGGCCATGGCTGTTTCGGCAGCATTCATCGGTTTGGCCGCCGCAAACCAGGCTCTGAGCAACCCTGGCGGTATCACCACTAGCCTCAACGCCGACATCGGTTTCGATGCCATCACCGTGGCTCTCCTCGGTGGCAACAGTGCTAAGCGAATCGCGGCCGCAGGTTTGCTCTTCGGTGCATTCAAGGCCGGCAGCCCTGCCATGCAGGTGGTTGGCGTTTCGCCCGAGATCTTGGGTGTCGTTCAAGCTCTGATTGTTCTGTTCATTGCCGCACCGCCGCTGATCAAGGCCATGTTGCGCCTACCAGAACCAGCAGCCGAGCAGAAGGTTGTCGCCTAATGGCTATCGAAGTAACCCCCGGAATGTTCTCTAGTCAGCAGGTTAAGCCCAGCATGAAAGCCGGCCTGGTCATGGCAGCATTCACACTGCTTACCCTCATCACCTTCGGCTTCGGCGGTAACCCCGCGATCGTCACCTTCCAGCTCACCGAAAAGGGTCACGCACTCTCGGTTGCAGACTTCGCCGTTTCGTCTTCTGGGTTTGCCCTTCTAGTGGGCGGCCTCATGGGAGTCATCACCCTTGTGGCTACTGCGCTAACCATCCTCAAGCGCGTTGTACCGATGTGGCTTTCGCTCATCTTCGGGTTGCTCTGGGTGTCTGCCCTTCTGGGATGGCTCGCTGCCGGCAACGTGGTTCCGGTGTCGTTCATTCTCTCTAACGCGGTGGTCTTGGCTGTGCCGATCATCCTTGGTGCACTCGGTGGCGTGATTTCGGAGCGCGTTGGCGTGGTGAACATCGCCATCGAAGGTCAGCTTCTAACCGGTGCCTTCGTTGCCTCGGTTATCGGCAGCGTCACCGACAACCTTTGGCTCGGTGTGCTGGCAGCGGCAATCGCCTCGGCAATTCTTTCTATGGCCCTAGCTTCTCTGGCAATAAAGTACTTGGTTGACCAGATCATCATCGGTGTGCTCATCAACCTTTTGGTTATCGGCGTCACCAACTTCCTCTACTCACAATGGCTGGCCAACGACGGTCAAAACGTCAACTACCCGGGTACCTTCGATGTGCTCGCGATTCCTTACCTCAGCGAGATTCCGATCATCGGCCCGGCGTTGTTTGCCAACCGCGTAACCGTTTATCTGTGCTTCATTCTTGTGCCGCTGGTTTGGTTCATGCTGTTCCGCACCAAGCTTGGCCTTCGCGCACGAGCAGTAGGCGAGCACCCTCTAGCTGCAGACACCGTTGGCATCAATGTGGCACGCACTCGCTTCTGGTGGGTAACCGCCGGTGGAGCAATCGCTGGAATCGGTGGCGCTGCGCTTTCAATCGGTAACGTCGGAGCGTTCGGTCGCGAAATGTCTGGTGGCCTCGGCTTCATCGCGCTCGCGGTGGTTATCTTGGGTCGCTGGCAGCCGTTCTATGTTTCGGCAGCCGCCCTACTGTTCGGCTTCGCCATCATCATGCGCGTGTGGGCTAACCAGGTGAGCCCAGGAATTCCAACCGACTTCATCACCATGGTGCCCTATGTTGTAACCCTCATTGCGGTTACTGGGTTCGCAGGCAAAGTTAGACCGCCGGCTGCATCTGGTGAGCCCTATACCAAGGGATAGCTAGCCGTTTAGGAAGCGCTTAGGCTTTCTGCTTTCTAATGGCTAGACCGGTAATCGCAACGGCGATGCAAACCGGAATCAGTGCAGCCATGTTTAGGCCAAAGAATGCACCAACTGCAAGGATGCTGCCGCTGACCGCGCCACCGATTGCGCCAGCCAACATCATGGCCGAGTCGCTGACACCCTGAACATTGGTCTTTTGGTCAACCGGCACCGATTCGGCCAACAGCGCCGAACCAGAAACGGTTGCGGCCGACCATCCCAGCCCAAGCAAGAACAGACCGATTCCGACGCTCGTGAAGCTCTCAGAACCAAAACCGGCAATCAGTAGCGATGCAACGAGCACCGCTTGGCCGATGAGCACAGTGGTGATTTTGCCTAGTCGGTCGGCGAGCCAACCGAAAACGGGGGAGAAGGCGTACATTCCGGCAATGTGAATGCTGATGGTGAAACCGACCAGCGAAAGCACAGCGCCGTGGTGTTCCATGTGCACCGGCGTCATCGACATCACCGAGACCATCACCATGTGGCTGAGCGAGATTACCGCCACTGCATAGCTGGCTTTGGGGTTTGCCTTGAGGGCACGGAAGGCGGCCGCAAACGACCGCTTTGCAGCCGGCTGGTCTGACTTTGGAGCCGTTTGCATTGCAACCAACAGTGGGTCTGGCCGAAGCCCAAACCAGAAGGTGAGCGTGGCCAGAATCTGGGCCGTGATGGTGATTAGAAAAGGCCCGGTCATTGATGGCATGCCAAGTGCGTTACCGATTACTTCGCCGGGGCCAAATAGGTTTGGGCCAATCACGGCTCCAAAGGTGGTTGCCCACACCACCAGCGACAGGTCTTTGCCCTTGGTTTTAGAACTAGGAAGATCGGTGGCGGCGAATCGTGCCTGAAGGCCGGTGGCAGAGCCAGCACCTAATAGAAACAGGCCGAGTAGCAGCACCCACAGTTGCATCGTTGCGGCTGCGACGATAACCAAAGTTGCACCGCTGATGGCCAACGCGGCACCAGTTGCAAGAGCTTTGCGACGGCCAGCGCGGTAGGCGATGCGGCTTAGCGGAATTGCCCAAGTGGCAGCGCCAAGAGTAGAAAAAGTTGCTGCCGCGCCACTCCACGAGGCAGATCCCGAAATGTGTTCGGCCAGCAGGGCACCAATCGAAAGGGTTGAACCCAGACCGAAGCCCGATAACACCTGTCCGGCAGTTAAAACCTTGACGGTGCGGCGTTGAAGTAGCTCTAGGGCGTCGTTGTTCACTGTGCCAGCCTACGCCTCAGCGGGTAAACTTAGAGCTCAACCGATTTGTAAGGTGAGTAATGTCTTCTGCGCCGCTGACTCTGGCCGAAAAGGTTTGGAACGACCACTTGGTGGTTAAGGGTGAAAACGGGTCGCCCGACCTGCTTTACATCGACCTACACCTCGTTCACGAAGTAACCAGCCCTCAAGCATTCGACGGCCTGCGCCTTGCTGGCCGCCCGGTTCGCCGCCCAGACCTAACCATTGCAACCGAAGACCACAACACTCCAACCTGGGACATCGACAAGCCAATCGCCGACATCACCAGCCGCACCCAAATCGAAGCCCTACGCAAGAACGCCGCAGAATTTGGCATCCGCATTCACTCGCTTGGCGACGTCGATCAGGGAATCGTTCACGTGGTTGGCCCGCAGCTCGGCCTCACCATGCCGGGCATCACCGTAGTCTGTGGCGATTCACACACCTCAACCCACGGCGCTTTTGGAGCGTTGGCAATGGGTATCGGCACCAGCGAAGTTGAGCATGTGCTCGCAACGCAGACCCTCCCGCTAAAAGCTTTCAAAACCATGGCAATCAACGTCGAGGGCACTTTGCGCCCTGGCGTGACCGCCAAAGACATCATCTTGGCCGTTATCGCCAAGATCGGCACCGGCGGCGGGCAGGGTTACGTTCTCGAATACCGTGGCAGCGCCATCCGTGCACTTTCGATGGAAGCTCGCATGACGATTTGCAACATGTCGATCGAGGCCGGTGCCCGTGCTGGAATGGTTGCACCAGACCAAATCACCTTCGACTACCTCAAGGGCCGCCCGCATGCACCCGAAGGCGCCGACTGGGATGCCGCGGTTGAATACTGGAAGACCCTGCCAACCGATGCCGGCGCAAAGTTTGATGCCGAAGTTTTCTTGGATGCCAACACGCTCGACCCTTTCGTAACCTGGGGTACCAACCCAGGCCAGGGTGTTTCGTTGCTAGATGTTGTGCCAAGCCCCGACGACTTCAGCGACCCGAACGACAAGGCCGCCGCCGAGCGTGCCCTCGAGTACATGGATCTAACCCCGGGCACCAAGATGAAAGACATTCGTGTCGACACCGTGTTCTTGGGTTCGTGCACAAACAGCCGCATCGAAGATCTTCGAGCAGCAGCATCGATCATCAAGGGCAAGACCAAGGCCGATGGCGTTCGCATGATGGTTGTGCCGGGTTCGGCAAAGGTGCGCCTGCAGGCCGAATCTGAAGGTCTCGACCAGGTTTTCAAAGACTTCGGTGCCGAATGGCGCTTTGCGGGTTGCTCAATGTGCCTCGGAATGAACCCCGACCAACTGGCACCGGGAGAGCGCGCGGCCAGCACTTCAAACCGTAACTTCGAAGGCCGCCAAGGTAAGGGTTCACGCACTCACCTGGTGTCGCCACTCGTGGCTGCAGCAACCGCAATTCGCGGCACACTCTCTAGCCCAGCCGACCTCGAGGGAGCCAACTAATGGAAAAGTTTGAAACCTACACCGGTGTTGGCGTTCCGCTGCGCCGCAGCAACGTCGACACCGACCAGATCATCCCAGCCGTCTACCTAAAGCGCATCACCAAGACCGGTTTCGAAGATGCCCTGTTCGCAGCCTGGCGCAATGATCCCGAGTTCATTCTGAATCAGGATGCCTACCGAAACGGTTCGGTGCTTTTCGCCGGCCCAGACTTTGGCACCGGTTCTAGCCGCGAGCACGCCGTCTGGGCGCTGCGCGATTACGGCTTCAAGGCGGTTTTCTCATCTAAGTTCGCCGACATTTTTAGAGGCAACTCGGGCAAGCAGGGTTTGGTTACCGGCATCATCTCCGATGCCGACATCGAAAAGATTTGGCAAGCCCTCGAGGCTAACCCTGGGCTTGAAGCCACGGTCGACCTGGTTGCCAAGACAGTTGCGGTAGCCGACATCCGTGTTGAATTCGAGATTGACGAATACACTAGGTGGCGTCTACTTGAAGGGCTCGATGACATCGGGCTCACCCTGCGAGACGAACAGTCGATCACCGACTTTGAGGCGAAACGAGAGGCTTGGCGCCCCAAGACTCTCCCGGCCAAAGGAGCCTAATGAGCCAGATCACCGTTAAAGGTGGAAAGCCGCTGGTGGGTCGAGTAGACGTTCGTGGCGCTAAAAACCTAGTAACCAAGGCCATGGTCGCCGCCCTGCTCGGCGACACCGCCAGCGAATTGCGCGAAGTGCCGCACATCAGCGACGTTGAAGTTGTTTCGAGCCTGCTCAAGCTTCACGGCGTTCTGATCACCCACGACGACGCTGGCGTCATGACCCTCGACCCGTCGAACGTAAAGTCGGCCCGCATGGTCGACATCGACGCACACGCCGGTTCGTCGCGCATCCCGATTCTTTTCTGTGGCCCGCTGTTGCACCAACTCGGCGAGGCCTTCATTCCAAACCTCGGTGGCTGCTTCATTGGCGACCGACCAATCGATTTCCACTTGGATGTTCTGCGCAACTTTGGCGCAGTAATCGACAAGGCTGAGAATGGCATTCGCATCAGCGCACCTAACGGGTTACACGGCGCAAAGATTGAGCTGCCATACCCGAGCGTTGGAGCAACCGAGCAGGTTCTGCTCACCTCGGTTCGCGCCGAAGGTGTTACCGAACTCAGCGGCGCTGCCGTTGAACCAGAAATCATGGACCTCATCGCCATCTTGCAAAAGATGGGTGCAATCATCTCGGTTGACACCGACCGCGTGATTCGCATCGAAGGCGTAAAGAGCCTCGGCGGCTACAACCACAGCGCACTTTTCGACCGCAACGAAGCAGCCTCTTGGGCTGCCGCGGCACTGGCAACCAACGGCGACATTTTTGTTGGCGGGGCTCGTCAGCAAGAAATGATGACCTTCCTAAACGTATTCCGCAAAGTTGGGGGCGCGTTCGATATTCACGATGACGGCATTCGCTTCTACCACCCGGGCGGCGATCTTCAGCCTGTGGTTATCGAAACCGACGTGCATCCTGGCTTTATGACCGACTGGCAACAGCCGCTGGTGGTTGCTCTAACCCAAGCCAAGGGCCTTTCGATCGTTCACGAGACGGTTTACGAAAACCGATTTGGCTTCACCGATGCTCTCGTGCAAATGGGCGCTCAGATTCAGATTTACCGCGAGTGTTTGGGCGGGCACCCCTGCCGATTCGGTCAGCGAAACTTTAACCACTCGGCCGTAATCTCTGGGCCAACCGCGTTGCACGGCGCCGACATTCGGGTGCCAGACCTTCGCGGTGGTTTTAGCCACATGGTTGCAGCACTAGCCGCCGAAGGTGTATCAAACGTCACCAACGTTCAGCTCATCTCTAGAGGTTACGAGCATTTCTTGGCCAAACTCGAGGCGCTCGGGGCCGACTTCACCTATACGGAGTAACTGATGGCTAAAAAGAAATCCGGCGACTTTTTGAAGATGCCCAAGATTCACAAGAATGAGCCCAACTTCGCGACCCGCATAGTTGCAAATTTGCTCGGTGGCTTCGTTCGAGTCTTGTTTCGCACCAAGGTTGAAGGGCTAGAAAACCTTCCAAAGACTGGCGGCTACGTGCTGGCAGCCAATCACGTAACCTACCTCGACGCCCTGGCTGTCGCCTACATGGTTTACTTCCAGGCTCGTCGCACCCCGCACTTTTTGGCTAAGGGAAATCTCTTCAAAGCAAAATTTGTGGGCGACATTCTTATCGCCTGCGAGCAGGTGCCGGTTTACCGAGGCGGCCACTCAAACCGCGAACCCATGGATGCTGCGCACGCCGTGCTCGAAGCCGGCCGCGTAATCACGATTTTTCCGGAGGGCACGCTAACTCGTGAACCAAACGGTTGGCCGATGCGAGGCAAGATCGGCGCGCTAAAGCTTGCGCTCGACTGTAATGTTCCGTTCATCCCGATGGCTCAGTGGGGCAGCGAACAGGTGCTCGCCACCTATTCGAAGAAACTTCGACCAAAACCTTGGCACCCTGTGCGCATGATCATTGGCAAACCACTCGACCTCGATAAATATCGTGGCCGCAAACTCACCAACTCAGAGTTCACCGAAGTAACCGAGTTGGCGATGCGCGAGATCATCAAACTAACCGAAGTGCTTCGAGGCGAGAAAGCCCCAGAAGGCATCTTTGACCCGCGCGATCACGGCCTAGCCGAATACGGAAACTTCAAAAAAGAGCCCAAGAAGCAGGTGGGCGAATGACAACTCGCGTAGCCGTCATGGGTGCCGGTTCGTGGGGCACCACCTTCGCCAAGGTTCTTGCCGACGCCGGTAACGACGTTATTCTTTGGGCTCGTCGCCCAGATTTGGCCGACGAAATCAACCAGGAGCACAGAAACGGCGACTACCTGCCTGGCATCGAGTTACCTGAGGGCTTGAAGGCATCGTCAGATGTTGCGCAAGTGCTCGCCGGTGCCGAACAGGTTTATCTGGCCGTACCATCGCAGTCGCTTCGTTCAAACCTCCTGGAGTGGCAGGGACTGATTGCCGAAGATGCCATTCTGGTGAGCCTCATGAAGGGTGTCGAAAAAGACACTGGCTTGCGAATGAGCGAGGTGATTGCCGAGGTTACCGGGTTTGACCTAGACCAAATTTGTGTCGTGAGCGGCCCTAACCTTTCGCTCGAGATTGCTGCCGAGCAACCAACCGCATCGGTAGCGGCCTGCAAGTCGCTCGACAACGCTGAAGCCGTTGCCAAAGCTTCTTCGAACGCCTACTTCACCACGTTCACCAACACCGATGTGATTGGCACCGAGTTTGGCGGAATTCTCAAGAATCTAATTGCTGTGGCAATCGGTATCGTCAACGGTGTTGGCTATGGCCAAAACACCAAGGCATCGATCATGACCAGAGGCCTAGCCGAAATCTCGCGGTTCGCGGTGGCACACGGCGCGAAGTCGAAAACCATGAATGGCCTAGCCGGTCTTGGCGACCTAATCGCAACCGCCGAATCGCCACTTTCGCGCAACCACAAGGCCGGTGAAATGCTCGGCAAGGGCTACCGACTCAACGAGGTAATCAAGCGCCTATCGCAAACCGCCGAAGGTCTCGCTTCGATTGCGCCAGTGCTGGCACTTGCCGAAGCGAAGGGCATCAAGATGCCGATCGTCGAACAGGTTTATCAGGTGATGCAGGGCAAGATGCATCCACGTGAAATAGCCCCTCACCTAACCCACGAGTCAGACGAACCTCAGGGGGAGTAGATGGCTAAAACTCGCGTCTTGCTGCTTTTCGGTGGCCGTTCATCGGAGCACTCGATCTCTTGCGCAACCGCAGCCGGCGTAATGGGTGCGATCGACCGCAACCGTTTTGAGTTGGTTCCAGTTGGCATCACCCGCGGCGGCACGCTCGTTCCGGTGGCCGACGACGCCGCAAAATGGGCACTCACCGAAGGCGAACTTCCGACCGTTGAGTTTGCTGGCACCAAGTGCATTTGGCCCGAGCTGGGCGACAAAGAACTTCGCACCATCGACGAAACCGGCAAAGTAGATTCACTCGGTGAAATCGATGTAGTTTTTCCGGTGCTGCACGGCCCTTACGGCGAGGATGGCACCATCCAGGGGCTACTCGAACTGCTAGACATGCCTTACGTAGGTAACGGAGTTTTTGCGTCAGCAGCCGGCATGGATAAAGAATTTACGAAGGCACTGTTTCAGGCTGCCGGTATTCCGGTAACTCCGCACGTGGTTATTCGCGAACGCCAATGGCTAAACGATCCGGAGCATGCACTGGCAGACGTGAAAAAACTTGGCGCGCTTCCGCTTTTTGTGAAGCCGGCCCGCGCGGGATCATCGGTTGGTGTTTCTAAGGTGAGCGACATGGCGGAGTTTGCCGACGCCGTGGCCCTAGCCCTAGACAACGACAACAAGGTTGTTGTTGAGCGAGGTTTGGTCGGCCGCGAGGTTGAGTGCGCAGTTTTGGGCGGTCGCGACGGCAAGCGAGCACGCGTTTCGGTAGCCGGTGAAATCATTGTTACCGGTCGCGACTTTTACGACTTCGAAGCCAAGTACCGCGACGAATCTTCGGTTGAGTTGGTTGTGCCAGCCGACCTAACCCCGGCTCAACTAGATGAGATGCAGTCGATTGCTCGCCGAGCGTTTGAGGCTATCGGTGGCGCTGGCTTGGCGCGCGTCGACTTCTTCTTGACTAAAGACGGATTCTTCGTAAACGAGATCAACACCATGCCGGGTTTCACCCCGCTATCGATGTTCCCAATGCTTTGGCAGGCTAGCGGAATCGCCTATGCCAACCTGATCTCTGAGCTAATCGACCTAGCCCTCGAGGGGCATCTCTAACCCGAGCAGCGCTTCGACGCTTTGGCTCGGGTGACCGCAGCCGCTAGTTCATCGAGCACGGCAGCGCCCGAGGCAACCTTCGAATCGACAATAACTTCGGTGGCCGGTTTGCGCGCAAAGGTGATGAATCGATAAGACGGTGCCGCCGAATCATCCACGAGCCAATCGACATTCGAGGTTGTTACGCAGGTGAGCTTGCTCACGTCTACCGGTGCAACACCGCAGCGAAACAGCACCGATGCGGGGGATCCCCAAGCCGCGGTCGACTGCGCGTTGGTGCTGCGGCGGGCAAGATTCACGATGCTGTCGGGAAGTCGCACCATCTCTTCGGCGCAAATGTAATCGTTGGCGTCTGGTGCCGCTTCGAGGTTTACCGCTTGGGAGCACCCGGTGAGCCCAGCGCCTAGTAGTAACAGCCCCGCCAGGCTTGCCGTTAGTCGCAAAATCTTCATCGATTACAGGCTACCTTTGATTCGTGGCTACACCTGAAACCGTTGGATCGCTGGGCGAGATTGAAGCGCTCAAGCGCACCGTTTCGCGCCTCAACCAAGGCGAGCACTCCATCGTCGGTTCGGGCGACGACGCAGCGGTGGTAGCAACCACCGACGACCGCTTTGTGGTTACCACTGACACCATGATTGAGGGTCACGACTTCAGGCTCGATTGGTCGAGCTTCTACGACTTGGGTTTCAAAGCGATTGCCACAAATGTTTCGGATGTCGCCGCCATGGGCGCTACCCCAACCGCGCTCGTGGTAGCCATCTCGGTGCCGGCTACTACGCCCATTGCAAACCTCGAGGCTTTTGCCGATGGTTTGCGCGAAGGCTGCCAGCAACTAGCACCGGGTGCAGCCGTGGTTGGCGGCGATTTAGCGGCCAGTGATCAGGTATTTATCTCGGTAACGGCTCACGGAGCTCTCAACGGGTTAGAACCGGTGCTGCGCTCAGGTGCCAAAGTTGGCGACACCGTGGCCGTGGCGGGCACTCTCGGGCGCGCTGCGGCGGGCTTGGCGCTGCTTTCCTCGGGCAATACCGATGCCGTTTCGGCATACGACGACTTTGTCGCAGTACAGCTGCGCCCGAGGCCACCTATTTCGGCCGGTCCAGAAGCCGCCAGCTCGGGTGCCACCTCGATGCTCGATGTTTCAGACGGTCTAATCAAAGATGCCGCTCGAATCGCCCGCGCATCGAACGTGACCATCGCGCTACACCGCAAAGACCTCGATGGTTTTGTTGCCATGGTTGAAGAGCCGGCGCGCGCCATCTCGGCTAACGCGCTCGATTGGGTGCTCTTTGGTGGCGAAGACCACTCGCTGCTCGCTACATTCACGCAGGGTGCGGTGGTGCCCAAGCAGTTCAAACCAATTGGGGTAGTTGCCGAGGCGAACACCCCTGCCGGCGTCACGCTTGACGGTGAAATCGTGCCCGAGCGCGGCTGGGATTCGATTCTGGGCTAAGCCGCAGGCTACTTGTGCAGCGCCGAGTTGAGCGTGATGCCAACTCCGCTTCGAGGGGTGGCCTCGACCCGGCCGGTTACCGAGTTGCGACGAAACAGCAGGTTGGCAACACCCGAGAGCTCAACAGCCTTAACGGCACGCTCACCCGAGTCGTCAACCAGTGTCACCTTGGTTCCGGCGGTGACATAAAGACCAGCCTCAACTACAGAGTCGTCTCCGATCGAAATACCAACTCCCGCGTTAGCGCCGAGTAGGGCTCGAGCGCCAATCTTTACGCGTTCTTTTCCGCCGCCCGAGAGAGTGCCCATGATTGAGGCACCGCCACCGATGTCGGATCCATCGCCAACCACCACGCCCTGCGAGATGCGTCCTTCAACCATCGCAACACCAAGCGTGCCGGCATTGAAGTTTACGAAGCCCTCGTGCATGATCGTGGTGCCCGGCGCGAGGTGTGCGCCAAGACGAACACGCGAGGCATCGGCAATGCGAACCTTGGCTGGGGTTACGTAGTCGACCAACCTTGGAAACTTGTCGATTGCGTGAATGGCAACGCCTGCGCGCTGAAGCATCGGACGCAGCGCATCGAGCTCTTCAATGGCAACGGCACCGGCCGAGGTGAAGGCAACTATCGGAAGATTTGGTAGCAGAGCATCGAGGTTGATGGTGTTTGGCTTCACGAGGAGGTGAGAGAGCAGGTGCAGGCGCAGGTAGGCGTCGGCGGTGCTGGTTACCGGCAGTTGGAGGTCGATCTCGGTGCGAACCACCTGAACGGTTACGTTGCGGCGCGCATCGTGGCCAACCAGGGCGTCGAGCTGCTTAGGAACCACCCACAGGGCGTCAGTCTTTGGAGCTTCGCCGAGCTGCGGGTTTGGATACCAAACGTCGAGCACCGCGCCCGAAGCCGAAATCGACGCGAGGCCGTGGCCCCACGCCTTGTCTGCAATGTATGTCTCTGAACTCACAGGTCAATGTTACGGGTAGGCTCGTTACGTGACCTCGCTATCTCTCAATACTGACGCGGATGTTGTCGAACTAACCCGCCAAATTTGCGACATCGAATCGGTGTCTGGCAACGAAAAGGCGCTCGCCGATGCAATCGAAAGCGCCTTGCGCAGCGTGGATCACCTCGAAGTCATTCGCGATGGAGACGCCATCGTCGCACGCACAAACCTCGGTAGAGCCAAACGCGTTGTTATTGCCGGTCACATCGACACCGTTCCGATCGCCGACAATCTTCCGGTCAAGTTTCTGCAGTTCGAACGCGAGCAGGTGCTCTGGGGCCGCGGCACGGTCGACATGAAGGCCGGGGTTGCCGTGCAACTCAAACTTGCCACCACCATCAAAGAACCCAACGTAGACGTCACCTGGGTTTTCTACGACCACGAAGAGGTCGAGGCGTCGCTCAACGGTTTGGGTCGAATCGCTCGCGCCCGCCCAGATCTTCTAGAGGCGCAGTTTGCGGTGCTCTGCGAGCCATCCTCAGCAGAGGTCGAGGGCGGCTGCAACGGCACCATGCGCATCGATGTTCGCACCAGTGGCGTAAAGGCACACAGCGCTCGACCATGGATGGGCGAGAACGCGATTCACAAAGCCGCCGAGGTGCTCACCCGCCTAGCTCAAAACGTACCGGCCGAGATTGAGGTTGACGGCCTGGTTTACCGCGAGAGCCTGAACGCCGTGCTCATCGGCGGTGGTATCGCCACAAACGTCATTCCCGATGCATCGGTGATTACCGTCAACTACCGATTCGCACCGAGCAAGTCGGCAGCGCAGGCCGAAAGCTATCTTCGCGAATTCTTCGTTGGTTTCGATGTTGAGGTTATCGACTCTGCCGAAGGTGCTCGCCCAGGTCTCGACCTGCCAGAAGCCGCAGCCTTTATGGCGGCGGTTGGTTCGACCCCAAAGCCGAAATACGGCTGGACCGACGTGGCGCGATTCTCGGCACTTGGAATTCCCGCAGTCAACTTTGGCCCGGGCGACCCAAACAAGGCGCACGCCGACGACGAAAACGTGCCCGTCTCGCAGATTTACGCCTGTGAAACCGCGCTTGCCAAGTGGCTAACCGCCTAGATTTTCAAGCATCCAAGTGAACGCGCGCCTGACCCAAATAGCCAGCCGCTGGTGGTTCAAAGTGAGCGCCATCTGGTTGGCCACAAGACTGGTTACCTTGGCCATCTTTCTCGTCGCCGCCAGCTTGCAGGGTGACAACTACTGGACCAAAGCTCAACCGTCGTACTTTGACTTTCTAAACATCTGGGATGTCGAGTGGTACGGCCGCATCTTCGACCACGGTTACCCAACCTCGCTGCCCGCGAATGCCGATGGCGTTGTGGCGCAAAACGAGTGGGCGTTCATGCCGATGTTTCCGATGTTGGTGCGAGTGCTCGCGACACTGACCGGGCTCGAGTGGCGCTTTGCGGCTCCGATTCTTGCCACACTGTTTTCATTTTTTGCGGCAGCGATGATCTTCAAACTTTTTGCTCGACTCATGCCAGAGCGACAGGCACTTTGGGGCGTTGCGCTGGTTGGCCTCTGGTGTGCGAGCCCCGTGCTTCAAACCGGTTACGCCGAGAGCCTTGCACTTGCTTTCCTTGCTTGGGCCCTTGTTCTCATTCACGATCGCAGATATTCGGCGTCGCTCATTCCTATTGCTCTGCTCACCTTCACGCGGCCGGGCTCACTCGCGCTAGCTTTCACCCTGGTGTTGGTCTGGGCCGTTCGTTTTGTGGTTGCACGTCGCGGCGGCGAGGCATTCTCGAGCGCGCAGAAGTTGCGGTTAGGCGTTGCTGCAGCTGCGGCATCCGCGATTGGTTTTGCCTGGATGCTCGCAGCCTGGGTTTTCACCGGCCGCCCCGATGCCTATCTCGCCACCGAACTTGCCTGGCGTTCTGGCTATCTGGGCGATAACCGCCTCACGCCTTTCGAGGGTTGGCTCGCGAGCTTCAACTTTCACTTCGGGCAGCCGGTTGGGGCTTTCGCGCTGCTGGCCGTGGTTCTCTTCACCGCCTACGTGCTCACTTGGCCGTCGGTTCGAGCCTTGGCGGCCGCTCACCTCTGGGTGATTGCCTACTTCGTCTATTTGCTCGCGGTGTTCTTTCCGCAGTCGAGCACCTGGCGCATCTTGCTGCCCGCGTTTCCACTGTTGGGCGCTCTGGCTGGCCCGGTTTCGCGCTCGAATCGCGCAGTTCAGGTGGTTTTGGTCGCGGCGCTTATCGCTTTGCAAATCTGGTGGGTGCTCACCTGCTGGAACTACACGGCACCCGATTTCACGCCTCCGTAGGCTCTTTCGCCAAGAAGAATTGCCATAGTTTTCGCAAGCGTTACCATTTAGAAACCTCTGAGCGCAGATTGGGGTTTTTTACTGCCCAAACATGTGAGA
>CANFPR010000003.1 GCA_947448975.1 Micrococcales bacterium
GCGAAGTGACTCCAACCGAAGACAATTTGGGCACTTACACACAGGCCATCAATCTCACTCCGCAAAGGGTTTCGGCTTTGGAGGCGATGCGTGAAGCTGGTCGCAAGATTTTGGCCAGCGCCGAGCGAAGGTCGAGTGGCGTGCTTGAACGCCTAGATGAGAGCACTGGCGATGTTACCGAGAGGTTTGCCGAGATCGGTTTCGATGTACTTCAGCGCTCCAAGCGCGCTACGCGATCTATCGACCGCTCCATCCGCAAGGCGCTGAATCGCTTCAGAAGGCGCGACCAGTAGGCTTGTAGAGGCTGGGGGCGTTAGCTCAGCCGGTTAGAGCAGCGGACTCATAATCCGTCGGTCGCGGGTTCAAGTCCCGCACGCCCCACCAATCACCTTTTTGGTTGCGTTTAGATAACGAACCCCTCCAGAAATCGTTTTCAAAGTCCTTTCACGTGGCTTGAAAGCCTAGGTTTGAAACAAATACTTTCAAACAATGGAGTTTCTTTCACATGTCGAAGACTTTTCGCCGATTTCTAAGCATCTTCTCTAGCGTCGTAGTGTCGCTTGGGCTCGTGGCCACCAGCGGTTTGAGCGCTCAAGCTATGCCAGACAAGGTAAAGCTCACCGTTCACTACAACCGCACCGCGGGCGACTATGACACCTGGAACGTGTATCTGTGGAAGAACGTAGACGGAAACGGTGACAAGGGCCTAGCCGACGCTGGTTACCCATTTGCTACCAGCGATGATTTCGGCATGATTGCCACAGCAGATGTTGATGCCATGACTGGATTTAAAGACATCGGTTTCATCATTCGCAAGGGCGCTTGGGTTAAGAAAGAAGGCGCAGCTTGTGGTCCTACCAAGAATGGTGACCGCTTCGCATCTTTCGATGACTCTGGCATCACCGAAATCTGGATTGTTCAAGACGACTGCACCATCTATACCTCTGCACCTAAGACCGAGGTACCCGACCCAGCGATCAGCTCGGCAAGCATCGATGACTTGAACAAAATCACCGTCTCGCTAAACCAGAAGCTAACCTTGGTCGGCCACGGAAACGAAGGTTTCACGGTCAGCGGAGGCCGCACAGTTACCTCGGTGACTGCTCTAAACGGCACCTCATCTTCGGCTTCGCTGCTGCAGCTCAACCTCGATGGAAATATCGCATTTGGTGCTAGCTACACGGTTACTCACACTGGCGCCGATGCTGCCAGCACCTTCGGAACAAAGGTTGCCTCGGTTGGCAAAGTAATGAATTCAGATGGCTTCAATGCTGCCTTCAACTACTCCGGCAATGATCTAGGTGCTACCTACTCTGAGACCCAAACCACCTTCAAGGTTTGGGCTCCAACGGCATCAGAGGTCAGCGTGGTTACCTACGCGTCAGCCAGTTCACCAGTATCCGAGGGCACCATCACCGCGATGACCAAGGGTGAAAAGGGAACCTGGGTGGCAAGCATCTCTGGCAACAAAGCTGGCATGATTTACGGATACCGCGTCACTCGCAACGGTGAAACTGTCAACGCCATCGACCCATACGCCCGAGCCGTTACCGTCAACGGTGCGCGCGGTGTTGTACTCGACCTAGCCACCACGAACCCAATCGACTGGGCAAACCAGGCAAAACCAGCTTTCAGCGGCAAGAGCGTGGATGCATCGTTCTACGAACTGCACGTCCGTGACTTTTCGAACAATGCGTCTAGTGGCATCCCGGCCGCGCACCGTAACAAGTTCTTGGCGCTAACCGACAACAACACTTCTTACAGTTGGAAAGTAACCACTACAAACTCCAAGACGCACAAGAAGACAACCGTTACCTACTCGACCAAGACTGGTGTGGCAGCAATCAAAGATCTAGGCGTAACGCACGTACAGTTGCTTCCGATCTATGACTTCGCTTCTGGCGGAGATGAAACCGCTCCTACCTTCAACTGGGGCTACGACCCAGACAACTACAACGCTCCGGAAGGTCAGTATTCGAGTGACCCTACCAACCCGTCTGCTCGAATCAACGAGCTGAAAAAGGCAGTGCAGAATCTACACGCCAACGGTCTGCGAGTCGTTATGGACGTTGTTTACAACCACGTCGCAAGCGCATCAAGCTTCTCGTTCGAACAGATCGTTCCTGGCTATTTCTTCCGCACTGACGACACCGGCACCCTTCTTAATGGCACCGGCTGTGGCAATGAAGTTGCTTCGGAACGACCAATGGTTCGTAAGTTCATCGTTGACTCAGTCAAGTACTGGGCTAGCGAATACAAGCTCGATGGATTCCGTTTCGACCTAATGGGCATTCTTGATGTCACAACCATGCAGCAGGTTCGCGCCGCGCTGAACACCGTCGACCCAACCATCCTTGTTATTGGTGAGGGTTGGAACATGGGCGGTCTGCCAGAGAGCGACCGCGCATCGCAGGTGAACATCGGAAGCCTAGACGGCATTTCGGCATTCAACGACCAAATTCGTGACGGCATCAAGGGTTCGGTCTTCAATGCAAGCGAACAGGGATGGGCTACCGGCAACGCCGGCCGCCAGGGAGATGTTATGGCCGGTATCACCGGTAACGTCGCCTACTCTGGCTCGGTTGGCCCTAACTGGATCACCAACGACCCAGGCCAGTCGGTCAACTACATTGAGGCGCACGACAACCTAACCCTCGCCGACAAGCTATTTGCTTCCTATGGCTCCACTGCAACGGCACGTTCTAACCTGCAGCGCTTCGCTACCTCCATTCAGGTACTTGCTCAGGGTCTGCCATTTATTCACGCAGGTCAGGAATTTGAGCGAAGCAAGAACGGAGACGACAATTCGTACAACTCGGGCGACGCACCAAACTCGCTAAAGTACAAGTTGCGAGTCACCAATGCTCCAACTGTGAGCTACGTGAAGGGGCTGCTGGCTCTTCGTAAGGCGCATCCGGCATTCCGCTTCTCAACCACCGCTCAGGTGCGTTCGGGTCTTTCCTTCTTCGGAACCAACTCGAAGGTGATCTCTTACAAGTTGGCGGGCACTGGAGTAGCCGACAGCTGGTCGAGCATTGTGGTCATCCACAACTCGAGCAAGGTTGCTCAGACGGTTACTATCCCAGGTGGCAAGGCAACCTGGAAGGTAGTGGTTCAGGGATCTAAAGCTGGAGTGGCAACACTTGCAACCTTGAAAGCAGTTTCAAAGGTGACCGTGCCAGCACAGTCAACCTTGGTGCTGCACAAGTAAAAGACAAGCGAAGTTAGTGGCGGGCGAACCTTGTTTGCCCGCCACTAATCGTTTGTAGCACTTTGGTTCGGGGGAGGGCTTCGAGGTCGGTAAAAGGGTCTTCGCTAATAATCAAGAAGTCGGCCTTCATTCCAGGTAGAAGACTCTCTCGGCCAGCCAAGCCCGTTTGTTTGGCCGCCTCTGAGGTGTAGGCCATGAGCGCTTGTTCAAGTGAAATGCTTTGATCTGGATTTTGCGTTTCATCTGCCCCCGGCAAACGACGTGTTACGGCCGTATAAAGCCCCAGAAACGGATTTACCGAACTTACCGGCCAGTCACTGCCGAAGGCCACAGAAACTCCATTATCGACCAGCTCACGCGTTCTATAGAGCCTGTCGGCGCGATCGCCAACGTGAACGCGGCAGGAGTTCAAAAGGTCGTCTGGTCGCGACCAAAGCGGCTGCAGGTTCACTCGAATCTTTTGCTCTCGAATGCGCGTTAGGTCATCGTCGCGCAGAAGCTCAACGTGCACCAGAACCGGCGATAGTAGGTTTTGCTCTCGTAGGTCTTGAGCTATGCCTTCTAGGGCATCGAGTGCAAGGCTCACGGCTGCATCACCGATGGTGTGCAGATGCAGCCCGAATCCGAGCGCAGTGGCGGCGCGACAAACCTCTTTGAGCTCCGCGTAGTTCCAGAATTTCGTACCGTACTCGCCGGTTGATAGATACGGCTCGGTTACGGCCGCGGTAGCGCTACCCAAGACCCCATCAACAAAGAGTTTGACGCTGGTCACCTCAAGAAATTCGCTTTTTATTGCCGAGATGCGACTGCGAATCTGTTGTGCTTCAGACAGTTGATTGCGCCACTTTTCGGGTTCAAGCCATAACGCGAGTTTGGTGTTGACCCGCAACAGTGCGTGTTCGGCGGCTGAGGCGTAACTTTCGGCAAGTTCCTTGTCTACCCACGCGTCGAATGTCGCTGTGATTCCGTGTTCAAGCAGTGTTGCATGCGCCCAAGATATTGCATCGCTGTCAGCGCTAACGAGCCCCGCGTCAATGCGGTGAAGTATGAGGTTTTTGGCCTCAGATTCCCTAAACGTTCCCGTGGGCGAACCCGTCGAATCTACATCCACGCCGGGTACCAGGCACTCTGGCGCACCGGGCACGACCCCTGCCAGTTGCATGGCTAGCGTGTTCACCCAAATAGTGTGGTGGTCATCGGCGTGTAAAACAATTGGGTGCGTTGTCGAAACTGCATCCAGCCAGCCGGCTGAGAAGGTGCCGTCTGGCGAGATCGAGCGATTGTATGGTCCACCGACAACCCAATGGCTTTCCGGGTTCGCCTGCATCCAAGTAGCCACTGCGGTTTGGATTTGCAGGATAGTTAGGCAATCACTAACTTCAGGACCAAACATTTCACGCCCAGCAAGCACGGGATGCGCGTGTGCGTCGATGAACGCAGGAATGATGACCTTGCCTTCGCAGTCAACTTCTGCGTCGACCGCAACGTCGTTTGCCACTATCTGCGCGCCATCAACAGTTAGCGAGCTAGAAAAGCCGAGACCGTAACCGAGCCAAACCTTGCAGTTGCTATAGCGGACCGGCACCCGCAGCCTCTCGCTCTCTGAAGTAGCAAGTTGTGCAGAGTGACTCGTAGGTCACGGCGTCTCCGTCGATGGCCACCTGATCGCCATCAAATATAAAGTTGCCGCCAACCTTGCGGGCATTGAACATGGCTTTCTTGCCGCAACGACAAATGGTCTTTAGTTCTTCCAAGCTGTGGGCTATCTCGAGCAACCGAATGCTGCCCGGAAACCCTGCGGTTTGAAAGTCGGTTCTAATTCCGTAGGCCAACACCGGGATGTCATCTAATGTGGCAATTTCGAGTGCTTGGTTTACCTGCTCACGCGACAAAAACTGCGCCTCGTCGATCAGCAGGCAAGAGATTGGTGAGTTTGAACGACTGTTGTGCTCATTACGACAAAGCGTGAATTCGAGGCGCAAGTTATCGCTTGGTGCGATGAGAAAGTCGACCGAGCGCTCGACTCCGAGCCTCGAAACAATAGCCGAGTCACCCTTGCTGTCGATGTTTGGTTTGGCCAGCAAAACCGCTTGCCCGCGCTCTTCGTAGTTGTGTGCAACCTGCAATAGAGCAGTGCTTTTACCCGAGTTCATCGCTCCATGACGGAAATACAACTTAGCCACTTCTTGCCTCCTGATAAAACCCTAAACGACTTTGACATAATCGCCCTTCGGGTCTTACTGTTGAGTCTCGCTCATTCTTTATCAGGTCGTTGGGGAAGACGTACCTAAAGGAGAATGTGGTGTCTGATAAATCGAATATCTTGCTGACCGCATACGGTCTTAGCGATGAACGCGCCGGTTTGGTGCAAGCAGTTATGCACGCTCGGGGCTTGGCCCCCGCGCAATCAGATGTGGCATCTATAAACACATGGCTGGGGTCGCTCGAGACTAGCGAAGTCGACGCCCTTGTCAACGCGCTTATCAAGCTTCAGACGGTGTCTTTCGACCTAGAGGTGAGTAAAGCGGCGGAAGGGCAACGGATGGTCTATTCGCCAAACCTTGGGCTGCGATCGGCCGCGATTGACGCGTTTGGAAACATAAACCTCACCGAGCATCACATCCGTGCGTTGATGGCCGAAGCCAACCAGAACATGCTGACTTTTGCCAGACTCGTTGATCAAAGTTTGCTTGCTCCCTGGGATGCTGAGTTCGAGGTCATTCGCGAACGCGCGATGTCGCAGGCCGTTGTCAGCGCGAGAAGTTCGGTGGCTTAGTACTTGCGGAAAGCCACAACGGCGTTGTGACCACCGAAGCCAAACGAGTTGCTGATGGCAAGAATGTTCTCACCCTTCAGTTCGCGTGGCGAAGTAACTACGTCGAGGTGAATCTCTGGGTCTGGGTCGATCAGGTTCAGTGTTGGAGGAATAACTCCATCGTGCAGAGCAAGAATTGTGAAGATCGCCTCAACCGCTCCAGCTGCACCTAGCAAGTGGCCCGTCGACGACTTTGTAGCGGTAACCGGGATGCTCTTGAGCAGGTCTCCGAAAACGCGCTTGAGAGCTGTGTACTCGGCGATGTCGCCAACCGGGGTCGAAGTTGCGTGAGCGTTGATGTGACGAACATCGGCGATGGTAGCGCCAGCCTGGCTCAGTGTCGAGAGCATGGCGCGGGCTGCACCCGAGCCCTCTGGGTCTGGAGCAGTGATGTGGTAAGCGTCTGAGGTTACGGCCCCGCCCGCGAGCTCAGCGTAGATTTTTGCGCCACGTGCCAAGGCGTGTTCTTCGGTTTCAAGAACCAAACTTGCACCACCCTCACCCATAACGAAGCCATCGCGATTCGCGTCGTATGGTCTCGATGCTTCGGCCGGTGAGTCGTTACGTTTACTCAGCGCGTGCATCGAGGCAAAAGCGCTGATTGGTAGGGCGTGAATCGCTGCCTCACATCCACCCGCCACGACGATGTCTACTTCACCTGATTGCAGGCGGTTGTAGGCGTTGGCAATTGCCTCGGTCGAAGATGCGCATGCCGAGACTGCGGTGCGAACTCCGCCGCGGGCGGCTAGGTCCATTCCAATTGCGGCGGCTGGGCCGTTCGGCATGAGCATAGGCACGGTCATTGGTAGAACGCGGCGAGGGCCACGTTCTTGCAGCGTTTGAAAAGCGTCTAGAAGAGTCCAGACCCCGCCGATGCCGGTGGAGTACTCCACTGCAAATCGCTCAGGAGTGACCTCAGGCGATCCGGCATCGGCCCAAGCCTCACGCGCAGAAATGAGCGCGAACTGGCTTGATGGGTCTAGTCTTTTGATTTCTTGAGGAGTCAAAATCTCTGAGGCCGCAACTGCAGCCTGACCTGCGAAAGTAACCGGAACCTCGTATTGAGCGATCCAGTCTTTTTCTATGGTTGTGATACCCGACTTACCTGCAAGCAGGTTCTTCCAGGTGGTCACAACGTCGCCGCCTAGGGGAGTAGTTGCACCTAGCCCCGTTACGACGATTTTCTTGGTCATGTCTTGACTCTCGTGAATGCTTAGGAAGCGCTGACGATGAAGTTAACTGCGTCGGCTACGGTGTTGAGGTTCTTTACTTCCTCGTCTGGAATCTTTACGCCGAACTTGTCTTCGCAGTTCACAACGATGGTCATCATCGAGATCGAGTCGATGTCTAGGTCGTTGGTGAAGTGCTTGTCGAGCTGAACTGCATCGGTAGCAATTCCGGTCTCGTCGTTAACGATCTCAGCTAGTCCAGCTAGGACGTCTGCCTGTGATAGTGCCATGGGGTTTCTCCTTTGGTTGATTTACCACTACTGATTTTAGGGTAGGACTACGACTTGAGCGGCGAAGGCGAGCCCTGCGCCGAAGCCAATTTCTAGAGCGTATCCGCCCGATTTAACTGCACCGGTTCGCAAAAGTTCATGCATCGCAAGAGGTACGCTTGCCGCCGAGGTGTTACCGGTGTTCACGATGTCGCGGGCAACGGCCACCGACTCTGGAAGCTGTAGCTGTTTCACCATCTCGTCGATGATTCGAATGTTGGCTTGGTGAGTTACCAATGCGGCTAGGTCTTTAGCCTCGATGCCGGCTACCTCGAGAGCCTTTTTGGCAACCTTTGCCATCTCCCAGACTGCCCAGCGGTAAACGGTTTGGCCTTCTTGTCTCAAGGTAGGCCAGGCCGCAGTGCCATCTCGGTAGTCGAGCATGCTTGCGGTCATTCCCACGGCATCCCAGTGCGAACCATCCGAGCCCCAAACTGTCGGGCTGATGCCAGGAAAATCCGATGGCCCAACGATGGCAGCACCGGCGCCGTCGCCGAGCAAAAACGATATTGTGCGATCGGTTGGGTCGATGATGTCGCTGAGCTTTTCGGCGCCAACTACTAAGACATATTTGGCAACGCCAGATCGAACTAGCGCATCGGCCTGTGCAATTCCGTAGCAGTAACCCGCGCAAGCTGCAGAGATGTCGTAGGCCGGTGCTGGGTTAGCGCCAACCAGCTCGGCAAGTAGCGTTGCTGCCGAGGGTGTCGAATAGGGGTGGGTGATGGTGTTGAAAACGACCGCTTCAATCTCCTGAGGGTCGATTCCAGCTTTCTCAATTGCTTCCTTGGCTGCTGCCACGGCAAGGTCCATCATGCTGGTGTCTTTGCCGGCTCGACGGCGGGTAATGATGCCAGTGCGTTGACGAATCCACTCATCGCTCGAGTCGATCGGGCCTGCCACGTCATCGTTGGTAACCACGAGCTCGCCGCGGGCAGCACCCAGAGAGTAGATGCGCGAGAACTTGGTGGTCTCGTACTGCTTCAATACCGGAGTCGTCATTTTTCCTCTACCTATGCGTGGTCTTGAATGAGTTGCTTTGCGGCGTCAAGTTGGTCGGGAGTTTTAAGTGCGAGAATCTCAACGCCTGGCATGGCTCGCTTAGCCAGACCCGCGAGTGCACCTGCGGGTGAAACTTCGATCAACGCGGTTACACCAGCGGCGACCATGGCCTCCATGCAGAGATCCCAACGAACCGGGTTGGCCACCTGGCCGACGATGAGCTTCAGGAACTCAGCACCCGAAGCTACCGGCTGTGCCGCTTGGTTAGACCAGATGGTCACCGAAGGGTCAGCGGTAGCAACATCCTTGGAATATTCATCGAGTGCGGCAACCGCTGGCTGCATGTACTTGGTATGGAAAGCGCCAGCTACTTGCAGGGGGATGACCCGTGAGCCCGCTGGTGGAGCTGCAACAAGTGCCTCGATGCCTGACTTGGCTCCGGCAGCAACAATCTGCCCAGCGCCATTGAAGTTAGCCGGGGTGAGATCGTTAGCGGTCAGGGCCTCAAGAATCACTTCGATTTCGCCACCCAAAATGGCAGCCATGCTGGTCGATTCAAGTGCTGCAGCACTTGCCATTGCGTCGCCACGCTTACGAACCAACTTGATTGCAGCTTCGGGGGTGAGAATGCCCGCAACCGAAGCGGCCGCAATTTCACCAACCGAATGCCCTGCGACTGCGCCCCATCCACCGCCTAAAAGCCCGGCAGACGCGATGCTAGCAGCCACAATCAGAGGCTGTGCGATCGCGGTGTCGCGAATGGTGTCTGCATCGCTCTCTGTGCCGTGCAGCTTTAGGTCGATGCCCGATGCAGCGCTCAACGAATCAATGGTGTTCGCGTACTGGTCGAGTTCGAGCCAAGGAGTCATGAACCCCGGAGTTTGAGATCCCTGTCCTGGGCAAGCGATTACTAGCACGTTGGCAAATTCCCTTCGAGTCGCTTAGGCGTCGCCGCCGGTTGAACCGCTGGTACCAGCCGTTACGTCGTGAAGTCGGTAGCGTTCAATCGCTTGAGCCGGAACTGAGGCATCCATTTCGCCCCGCGCAACGAGTTGTTCAAGAACACGAACCACAATCGAAGGTCCGTCGATTTTGAATGCGCGTCTAGCGGCAGCTCTGGTGTCAGAGAAGCCGAAGCCGTCTGCGCCCAAAGTTGCATAGTCACCCGGTACCCAGTTGCGAATCATGTCAGGCACGGCGTGCATAAAGTCGCTCACACCAATCACTGGGCCGTGATGCCCCTCTAGCTTCTGTGTGATGTAAGGCTTCTGGAATTCAACACCTGGGTTTAAGAACACTGCCTCGTCGTGCGCTAGGCCGTCGCGGCGAAGTTCAGTCCAAGAGGTTACCGACCAAACATCTGCCGATACTCCCCAGTCTTCCTGAAGCAACTTTTGTGCTTCATGAGCCCAAGGAACAGCCACGCCCGATGCAAGAATCTGTGCCTTGTAACCCTCGAACTCATTGGTGTTCAACTTGTGAATACCGCGAACGATGCCTTCAACATCCACGTTCTCAGGTTCAGCTGGCTGAACGTAAGGCTCGTTGTAAACGGTGAGGTAGTAAATAACGTTCGGGTCGGTGTGTGTTCCGCCGTACATGCGCTCAATACCCGATCGCACGATGTGGCCAATTTCGTAGCCGTAGGCAGGGTCGTAGCTGATGACCGCGGCGTTTGTCGAAGCCAGAACAGGCGAGTGGCCGTCAGCGTGCTGCAGACCTTCACCAGTAAGAGTGGTTCGTCCAGCCGTAGCGCCGATCATGAATCCGCGAGACATCTGGTCGCTTGCGGCCCAGATGGCATCTGCCGTGCGCTGGAATCCGAACATCGAATAGAAGACGTACATCGGAATCAGAGGTTGACCCTGGGTGGCGTAGGTCGTTCCGATAGCCGTGAACGCCGCAACCGAACCTGCCTCATTGATGCCGGTGTGCAAGATCTGACCTGCTGGCGACTCTTTGTATGAGAGCAGAAGGTCGCGGTCTACCGAGATGTAGTGCTGACCCTTCGGGTTGTAAATCTTGGCTGTTGGAAAGAATGCGTCCATACCGAAGGTGCGAGCCTCATCTGGGATGATCGGCACGATGCGCTCACCAAAGGCTGGTGCACGCAGTAGGTCTTTGAGCAGTCGCACGAAGGCCATTGTGGTGGCAACTTCTTGAGTACCCGAACCGCCCTTGGCAACCGCATAGGTTTTGTCTTCAGGGAGCTGCAGTTGCACATACTTACTGCGACGCTCTGGCAGGTAACCACCGAGTTCGCGTCGGCGCTCGTGCATGTATTCGATTTCGGGAGCGTTTTGCCCCGGGTGGAAGTACGGCGGTTGGTATGGGTTCTCTTCGAGCTGCGCGTCGGTGATTGGAATGCGCATTTCGTCTCTGAACGCCTTCAGGTTTTCGAGCGTTAGCTTCTTCATCTGGTGGGTGGCGTTTCGACCCTCGAACGACTTTCCTAGACCGTAGCCCTTGATGGTCTTCGCCAAAATAACGGTTGGCTGACCCTTGTGCTCGGTTGCTGCTTTGTAGGCGGCGTAGACCTTGCGGTAGTCGTGTCCGCCTCGCTTGAGGCTCCAAATCTGGTCGTCGGTCATGTCTTTAACCAGAGCAGCGGTGCGAGGGTCACGGCCAAAGAAGTTTTCGCGAATAAACGCACCGTCTTCGGTCTTAAAGGTTTGGAAGTCACCATCCGGGGTGTTGTTCATCAGATCGACGAGTGCACCCTCGGTATCACGTGCAAGTAGGTCGTCCCATTCGCGACCCCAAATGACCTTGATTACGTTCCAACCGGCTCCTCTAAAGAAAGCCTCGAGTTCCTGAACGATCTTGCCGTTGCCTCGAACCGGACCGTCGAGACGCTGCAGGTTGCAGTTGACTACGAAGGTCAAGTTGTCGAGGCCATCGTTGGCGGCCAGCTGCAGGGCGCCGCGCGACTCGACTTCATCAAGTTCGCCATCGCCCAAGAACGCCCACACGTGCTGCTGGGATGCGTCTTTGAAACCACGTTCGG
Organism: Micrococcales bacterium; assembly: GCA_947448975.1. Lineage (GTDB taxonomy): Bacteria > Actinomycetota > Actinomycetes > Actinomycetales > Microbacteriaceae > Rhodoluna. Next base: position 11,534 of record CANFPR010000003.1, read on the forward strand.
TGAGGTAGCGGTTTGCCTGTGCCTGATAGATGGCGTTGATTGGGCCAATACCCATCGACACGGTCGGGAACTGCCAGAAATCTGGCATGAGGCGAGGGTGCGGGTAAGAAGACAAACCGCCGCCCGCGTGTGAACGCTCCTGACGGAAACCGTCTAGCTGATCGGTTGATAGACGACCCTCCAAGAATGCGCGAGCGTAAGGTCCAGGCGAGGCGTGACCCTGAATGAAGATTTGGTCTCCGCCAGAAACGTGGTCTTGACCCTTGAAGAAGTGGTTGAAGCCAACTTCGTAAAGCGATGCAGAGGAAGCGAAGGTTGAGATGTGACCACCAACACCGATTCCTGGTCGCTGGGCTCGGTGCACCAACATCGCGGCATTCCAGCGCATCCATGCACGGTAGGTGCGTTCGATCTGCTCGTCACCAGGAAAATCTGGCTCCGACTCGGTTGGAATCGTGTTGATGTAGTCGGTGTTTGGTGAGGTCGGAACATTGAGTTGTAGTTCGCGCGAACGACGAAGCAGATTCGTCATGATTTCGCGAGCTCGGTCTCGGCCGTGCACACGGGCAACGGCGTCTAGCGACTCAAGCCATTCGGCAGTTTCTTGTGGATCGATATCTGGCTTGTTTACCGAATACGGATCATTTACGTTTAGCGACACCGGCATCCTTTTTCGTGGGGGATGGAGACTCTTTATGCGGCTTGGGTTTAGCCACTAGTGAAGTTTATTCGCCTTCGGGAAGTTAATCTTGTTCTAGCGCGTTTTAGGTCGCACAACGAGAGGAACAAATGTCACTAATCATCGGAGAAACCGCACCGGAGTTCGCATTGGTCAACCAATTCGGCGAAACCGTATCGCTGAGCGATTTTCGTGGCAAGCGAAACGTTGTAGTGGTTTTCTACCCACTTTCTTTCTCGGGCATCTGCACCGGTGAGCTTTGTGAACTTCGTGACAACTTCGCAGCCTTTGATGACGCCAACGTTGAGTTGCTTGCCATCAGTGTTGACAGCAAGTTTGTGCAAAAACAATTCGCCGAGCACGAAGGCTACAAGTTCAGTGTTTTGGCCGACTTCTGGCCACACGGCGCAGTGGCTCGTGCGTACGGAGTCTTCATTGAAGAAGCCGGAATCTCGAACCGCGCTACCTTCGTGATCAACAAAGAAGGTGAACTTGTCGCCAAGTTCGTAACCGCACCCGGTCAGGCGCGCAACCTAGACGAATACCGTCGGGCGCTGGCTTCTCTCTAGTTTTTGCGTCGCCGCAAAAATGAGATAGGGTATACAAGTTGCCAATCCGCATGGGTTGAGCATCAGGGCCTTTAGCTCAGTTGGTAGAGCGCCACGCTTACACCGTGGATGTCATCGGTTCGAGCCCGGTAGGGCCCACATCTCGAACAAAGTAACTACGGCGTTATCAGCCGTAGCATCGGTAGGATTTCGATTATGAACAACGCCGAGTTCGAACGCCCAACACCCAAAGCTCTCGACGACGCTGCCCTCGAGCTAGCTCTTGCTGAGGCCAAAGAATCTCCAGACGGTTTACTTGCCGCGATGATTCTGCTCGAGCAACAAGAACAACTCCGGCGCGCAGACGAACTGGCGCTTGCCGCATGGCTTGAGTCACGGTCACAAAACGTTGAACCTGTAACCGAAGAACCGATTACCGTGGATGCCCCTGCCGAAAACAGCTTCGATGAAGTACTAACTTCTCAAGACGATGCAGCCGAGGACCAAACCGATATCGATCTAGAAGAAGATTTTCCTTACGAGCCAATCTCCGCTTCAGAGGTGACAGTAACAACCACTTTGAACCAGATCGTGGCAGATGTAAACGAGGCATTTTCTCCGATAGCCGCAGCCGAAGAGGCCACAGCATTAGAAGAAGCCGAGCAGGTAGCCAACCACTCGGCAGACGTTGGGGCTCCGGCGCCGCACTCCGAAGTGCCCGTGTCGCATGAACCCTCTGCACGCAAAAAGAAACGAGCGAAACTTCTGATTGATTGGAAGTCTTTTGCTCTGCCTGTGCTCACCGGTGGCGTTTTCGCAGCAAGCGGCTTCGGTTTTGCGACGGTTGCTCTAGGTCTAGTTGTTGGAGCGGTGGTGTCTTGGTCATTGGCGCTGATTGCCGCAAAAGCTGAGCGTCGCAGCAGCACTACTCACCAAACAATGGCTCGGGCAACTTTCGGTGTCTGGGGCGCTTCTCTACCTACGCTGACTCAATTTCTAGCCCGGCTGTTGCTGTTAGCATCCTTGGCGATTTGGGCCGTAGAGAGCCAACTAGCTTCTAGATTCGTCAACTACAGCCAGAGCGTAGCTTCAGCACCTCTGGGTTCTGAGGCGATGGCCGTCGCGGCGCTAGTGCTCCTGGTTTTGGTATTGGCTCTTTTCATGCGCACCAGCCGCATCGTTACAGCCGTTTTGGCCTCTGCATCGCTGCTATTGGCCACATTGGTTGGGCTACTTAATCTAGGCACTATGCAGCCTTCATCACCTGATCTGGTCGGCACCATTACCGTTGCCGTAGCGTACTTCGTCTTCGACGCTTTCGTGCTTGGCCCATCGCTTCGTTTCAATCGTGAGACCCCCGGTTCGAATGCCGTGGTTAGGCTCGCTATTGGCCAACTCTTGCCAGCTGTTGTGTCTTCGTTGGTCATATCAACCGTGCTTTCGATGGCCAGCGATCAACCATTGAGCACAAGCCTCGCTCAGAACGCTCTTTACACATTCGTTGTTGATCTTGGATTCGTGCCGCTGCTGGTAGCAGCGTTCGCGGTCGTGATTGAGCTCGCCCGACGCATCGTCGACGATGTGGCCGCTCTTAGATTCACCAAGGTTTGGGGGCTAACCTTAGCGGCGGTTATTTCTGTTGTGGCAACTCTGCTTGTGGAACAACCGCTGAAGGATTTAGCGTTTGCATCAGTGAACCTGCTTTCTGCAATCTGTGTCGGCGCAAGCGTTCCATACCTAACCGAAACGCTCATGCGCACGGGCAACTTTCACGAAGTCTCGCTGCAACGCGGTTATGCGTTTTACCGTCGCTTCGGGGTTGCCTCGCTGCTTGGTTTCGTTGCGCTATTGATCTTCGGGTACGCAACCTCTACTTACGGGCCGATTGGTTCCGGCTCAATTGGTTTTACGCTCGACCCGATTTTTGGCGATGCAACAGCGGTGGTTTACATGATCACTTTCGCGATTGCTTGGACGCTGGCTACGTCTTGGATTCGCATACGACACCAGCAAAACGAAGTATCTGCGCTTGAACGCAGACGCAATGAAATAGCCGGATTCGACGTGTTCGAATAATGGCAAACCTAGATGATCTTGAAAAAACCATGCAGGCTCTGTGGCCCGTCGAGCATGCCGAAGATTGGGATGCACCCGGATTTTCGCTATCTGTACCGGGCGAGGTGAACTGTGTTCTACTGTCGGTCGACCTAACCGGAGCAGTGCTGGCCGAAGCCATTGAGAAGAAATGCCAGCTTGTCATTAGCCACCATCCATTTCTTCTCAAGGGCATAAGCGACGTCAACTGGGATTCGCTGAAAGGTTCGGTCTTACAGACCGCCATTCGAGCCGGAGTTTCGATTTATGCGGCACACACAAATGCCGATGTTGCAGTCGACGGCGTCAGCGACAGCCTGGCCAAGGCATTCGGCCTTGTCGATGTAACGCCGCTGGTGCCGATCACGTCAGACAGCAAGCTCGGTCACGGGCGAATCGGTCATCTTGCACGCGAAATTTCGCTCAAGGAGTTTGCGATTTTGGTTGCCGAGGCATTGCCTTTTACGGCTAGGGGAGTGAGCGTTTCTGGAAACCCGGATGCTCCAGTTTCGACGATTGCCCTGTGCGGCGGCGCTGGCGATTCTTTCATGCAGGTTGCCTTGCAGTCTGGCGCAGATGTCTACGTCACATCTGATTTGCGCCACCACGTGACTCTCGACGCCAGTTCAACGCCGCGTCACGAACCCTTTGCTTTGGTTGACATCTCCCACTGGGCAGCTGAATCGCTCTGGCTCGAGTCAGCAAAAAGCATGCTTGCTAGTGCGCACCCAGATGTCGCATTCGACATCTCAGAGGTCGTAACCGACCCTTGGACTTTTTCAATCAACAGAGGAATCTAATGAAAGCTTTACCTGCCATGCAAGCCCTGCTTCTAGACGTAGCCGATTTCGACCTCGAGATTGCCAGGGGGCAACAAGAGGTTTCGCGGTTGCTCAAGGGTGAACACATCGCTCTGCTTAGAGACGAGCTCGCCGTTGTCAACGAACAGTTTTTAGCGCTTCGCAACTCTGAAGAAAACCTTCAGCAGGAGATACGCAAGGTTTCGGGCGATCTTGACAGCGTTGAGAAACGCATCGCTCACGACCAGGTGTTGCTGAACGCATCGACATCGTCAAAAGACATCGACGGCATCGAGCACGAGCTTCGGTCGCTACGTCAACGCAAAAGCGACCTAGAAGACACCGAGTTGGGTCTGCTCGAGCAACTGGATTCAGTCAGGGCGGCTCGCCTCGATGCCGAGGACAATAAAGCCAAGGCCTCAGCGGCTTTGAATGACCAAGAATCTTCGGTTGAGGCCCTTTTGGTTAAAGCTCGATCTTCGCTCTCTCTCAGCCAACAGCAACGTGCAACCAAGGTTGCGCTGTTGCCTGCTGAACTCTCGGCCGTTTATGAGCGCCTAGCCTCGCGCGGTGTTGCAGCTGCTCGACTAACAGCACGCGACTGCGGGGCTTGCCGCATCGCGCTCACCGCTGCGGCATACGACGACGTTGTGGCAACGCCAGCCGATGAAATTGCCACCTGCCCGAACTGCCAGGCCATACTGATTCGCCAATGACTAATCACTTCGTTATAGAGGCCGATGGCGGCTCGCGCGGTAATCCCGGCAGCTCGGGCTCCGGTGCAATCATCATCGACGCACAAACCGGTGAGGTTGTGCGTGAGATTTCGGAATACATCGGAATCGCCACCAACAACGTTGCCGAATACAAAGCTCTGCGTGCGGGCATACAAGAAGTTTTGCGTTTAGATGCGAATGCAAGAGTCACGGTGCGCATGGACAGCAAGCTCGTGATCGAACAAATGCGGGGCGTTTGGAAGATCAAACACCCAGACATGCGCGCACTTGCCGATGAGATTTTTGAACTTACCGAGTCGCTAGATGTCGAATACGAATGGATACCCCGAGAGCTGAACTCTCGTGCCGACGCGCTAGCAAACCTAGCCATGGACATGCGGTCTTCGCTGCAGTCGGGCATGATCGCCTCTACCGAGGAGCACAAGCATGTTCCCTCAATGGTTGCCGAATACAACCAGAGTAAACCGAGTTCGGTGCGTGCACCGGGGCACGTTACGGCAGCACCAACCACGCTTATCCTGGTTCGCCACGGAAGAACTCATCTCACTGAATCCGCTCGAATCTCGGGTAGGGGAGGGCTCGACCCAGCTTTGAGCGAGCTCGGCCGCGAAGACGCCAAGGCAGCAGCTTCGGCCGTTTGGTCGTTTGGTAAGCACGGAGTCTTCGCGCACATGCAACCTCCAACGGCAGTGATTTCGAGCCCGATACTCAGAACCCGCGAAACCGCACAGGCAATCGCCGACAAGCTTGGCCTTGGTTTTCAAACCGACGATGACTTTGCCGAGATCTCGTTCGGCGACTGGGATGGCAAAACCAACGACGAAGCTAAAGCCCTTTCACCAGCAGCTTTCGAAGCGTGGCGTGGTTCTTGGACGCAAACGCCGCCCAACGGTGAGTCGCTCGAGGTTTTTGACGCTCGTATTCAAAACGGGCTTGATCGCCTGCTAACAGAGCACGAAGGAAAAACGGTGGTTGTTGTTGCCCACGTTATGCCCATTCGAGGCCTAATTCGCAAGGCTCTAGGCGGCACTGCAAGCACCTATTGGAGTATCCAGGTCGCACCGTGCTCAATCACCGTCATCCGTTTCTGGGGAGACCAAGCCAGCGAAGTGGTGGCTGTTAACTCAACGGGACATCTCGCCTAACTGCGATTAGTATTCAACATGGATGGGTCGACCAGGCGATCGCGATCGAAAGATCGAGGAACGTCCGGGCTCCAAAGAGCATGATGGTGGGTAACACCCACTCGGGGTAACCCGCGAGAAAGTGCAACAGAAAGTAGACCGCCGAGCAATCGGTAAGGGTGAAACGGTGGTGTAAGAGACCACCAGCGAGTCGTGTGAGCGATTCGGCTAGGTAAACCTCGTCAGGAGCAAGACCAGATAGCTGGTAAACGGAGCGGCTCGCTTCTGCCAGCGGGTAGGTCGCTAGATGGCATCGGCAACGATGTCACCAGATAGATGATCGCCGCCGAAAGGCACAGAACCCGGCGTATCGGTTGGCCCATCCACTAAAACTCTGTTTAGTTGTCGCGGTTCTTGTAGGCGAGTGCGGCAGCACCCAATATGCCCGCGCTGTTCCTGGTTTCAGCTGGAACGATTTCGGTCTTGAGTCTCAGAAGCGGCAAGAATTCTTGGTGCTGCTTACTTACTCCTCCGCCCACAACAATCAGGTCGGGCACGAGAAGCGATTCAAGCTTGCTGTAATACTTCTGCAAACGCGCAGCCCAGTCGACCCAAGACAGCCCTTCGCGCTCCTTTGCCGAAAACGCAGCCATCTTTTCGTAGTCGACGCCGTCGATCTCTAAGTGGCCAAGTTCGGCATTGGGTACTAGTTCGCCGTTGTAAAGAATTGCTGTTCCAATCCCCGTTCCCAGCGTGGTCATGATGGTCAACCCTTTACGGCCCCTTGCCGCGCCAAACTTAGCTTCGGCTACACCGGCAGCATCGGCATCGTTTAGAACATGGATGTGTCGTCCCAGCTTTTTCTCGAAGAGCGCTTCGGCATCCAGCCCAATCCAGTCATCTGAGATATTTGCCGCCGATTTGGTCACCCCGTGTTGAACCACGGCTGGAAAACAGACGCCGACCTCCATAGAGCCCGAGCCGCCCAGTTGACGAACGATTTTTGACACCGCATCGGCAACGTCTCGAGGCTTACCTCCACTAGGGGTCTCAACCCGCAAGCGATCGCCAATAAGCTTTCCGGTTTTTACATCGGCAATCGCACCTTTGATGCCGGTGCCTCCGATGTCAATGCCTATGGCTTTCTTTCCCATTTGGTCTCCTATGGCAGTGTCAAGATTTCGTAACCCGATTCGGTTACTGCGAGCGTGTGTTCAAACTGTGCGGTAATCGACTTGTCTCGCGTAGTCACGGTCCACTGGTCTTGCCACATGTCCCACTGGTGTCCGGCGAGTGTGAGCATCGGTTCGATTGTGAAAACCATGCCGACCTTCATTTCGTCGCGGTAGCTGTTGGTGTCATAGTGGGGGATGATCAAGCCGGAGTGAAATGCTTCTCCGATGCCGTGCCCGGTAAAATCGCGAATCACGCCATAGTTGAACCGTTTAGCGTAAGACTCAATCGCTCGGCCAATCACGTTAACTTCACGGCCTGGAGCAACAGCCAACATTCCTCGGTTAAGCGCCTCTCTGGTGCGCTCAACCAAGTTGTGCACCTCTTCGCTAACCTCGCCCACTTCGAAGGTCTGGTTGCTATCACCGTGGTAACCGTCGATGAACGCGGTGACATCAACGTTTACGATGTCGCCATCTTCAAGCACGGTGTTGTCTGGAATGCCGTGGCAAATCACTTCATTCACCGAGGTGCAGCAAGACTTTGGGTAGTTTCTGTAGCCGAGGGTGCTTGGATACGCGTTGTGATCTAGAAGATATTCGTGCACGATCTTGTCGAGGGCATCGGTGGTCACACCTGGCTTGGCATTTTCGCCAGCTAGCGCAATTGCTTGCGCGGCAATCTTGCCGGCGCGACGAATCTTTTCGATTTGATCTGGAGTCTTTACATCTGAGCCAGTGAACTTGGCCGGTGCGGGTTTCCACACATATTCCGGCCTCGCGATGTCGTTTGGCACCGTTAGGCGAGGCGAGAGTGTTCCAGCTATGAGTGTTCCGCTGGAGTCTTTGGGCATGGTCAAAGTTTACTTCGCGAGGGCTATGCTCTAGGCATGACACTCGAGGACGCCGCCAAGAACTCAGCCGGCGACAACGCGCAATGGTGGTTCAACACCGTCTCGGGTGAAGTGGAGTTTGGTTTACTCACCGCGAGCGTTTATCGCATTGGCCCGTTTGCATCTAGAGAAGAGGCTTTAGGCGCGCTCGATACGGTGCGCAGACGAGCAGAAGAGTGGGCCGCAACAGAAGCCTCAGAAGACGACTAGAACTGTTCGCTTTCATTCGGAAAGTTTCCATCCATAACATCGCGTCGATAGGCCTTAGCCGCATCTAGCAGCGTGGAGCGAATCTGCGCATACTGGCGAACGAACCGCTTGGGTGCGTGAGCGCTTAGGCCAGCGAAGTCCGTCCAAACCAGAATCTGACCATCGGTCTCGGATCCGCCACCAATACCAATTGTTGGAATCTCGAGCAGATTAGTGACGCTCGTAGCGAGTTGCGCCGGAATTAGCTCCAACACAACGGCGAAAGCGCCAGCTGCCTGCACAGCGAGGGCATCGGCCTCGAGTTGCGCGGCTGCATCGCCTCGACCCTGCACCTTGAAGCCACTGAGTGAGTGCACACTCTGCGGGGTGAAACCGATGTGGGCCATAACAGGGATGCCTGCATCCGTGATTGCTTTGATGGCGTCTGCGCTTCGCTGGCCACCCTCTAGTTTCACGGCGCTCGCGCCGGTTTCTTTCATCACGCGTATCGCGTTTGCCAGTGCATCGGCTGGTGAGGTTTCGTAACTTCCAAACGGCAGATCTACTACTACGAGCGATCGCTTTACCGAAGATGCCACTGCGCGACCGAATGAGATCATCTCATCGACGGTGATCGGCAGAGTTGTTTCGTAACCTAGCGAGTTGTCGGCGGCCGAATCGCCGACCAGGATAACCTCGATGCCGGCTTCATCGAAAATGGCTGCAGTTAGAGAATCGTAAGAAGTGAGACAGGCAAACTTCTGCTTTGCTTCTTTCAGCTTCTGCAAGTGCCCGATTCGCACTACCTTGGTTTCAATCTCGGTCATTCAGAGCGCTTCCATGCGTCAACTTCAATTTCTACAAGCATCGACGGGTTAATGAATTTGAGCCCTGCCAGCATCGTCGCGGCTGGTCTTATGTCACCGAAGAGTTCGCCATGTGCCTTGCTTACCGCATCCATGTCTTCTGCATTGGCCAAGTAAACACGGGTTCTAACCACGTCGTTCAGCGTGTAGTTTGCTTGTGCAAGCGCCGCTTCAATTACCTTGAAGGCGGTGAGAGTTTGGTTGTAAGCGTCGTTTTCGTGCTGAAGCACTCCATCTACTGTGGCGGTCGAGCCCGACACGTGTACGTATTCTCCGGCGACAACGGCGCGTGAATAACCGATTACGGCCTCCCACGGTCCTCCCGATGAAATGAGGCGATCTGCAGCCATAACTACTCCTTGTTTCTGTTTGTAACCGGCAGGCGGCGGTCGCGACCGAAGGCCATACCAGTGATTTTCGGACCC
>CANFPR010000004.1 GCA_947448975.1 Micrococcales bacterium
ACCGCGCATCGCGATGCTGGGGCGCATGCATCCGGCAACTGAGTTTTTTCCGATCAGCACGCTGGTTATTCCGAGACTGCTTGCTGAGGCTATCTGGAATGCCGGCGGCGAACCTCTGACCTTGCTTCCAACACAAGACACCGACTGGAACGCACGCTTGGCGGGTTGCCAGGGAGTTCTAATGCCCGGTGGAGCAGACATCAACCCCGCGCTTTACGGGCAGACAACTACCAGCGATGAGGTCTACGGCATCGACGACCTGCAAGATGCGGCAGACCTGAGCTTGACGCGTTGGGCATTAGACGCCGGCGTTCCATTTCTTGCGATCTGCCGAGGCTTTCAAATGGTGAACGTTGCAACCGGAGGCACATTGGTGCAGCACATGGTGCCCGACCACCGCGATGTTATGCAAGAAATTCTGATTGAGTCAGACATCGACCGTCTTGGCCTCTCAAGCGATCGACTTCTTTCTTCTTGCTACCATCACCAGTCGGTTGACAAGCTAGGTGAAGGTTTGCGGGTGATTGCAACGAGTGAGCTAGGCCACCCTGAGGCGTTCGCCATCGACAACGGGCACTGGGCCTATGGCGTTCAGTGGCATCCCGAGCACACGGCTCACGCAGATGGCCATCAGGCAGAGATTTTTACTCGATTTGTGAGCGAAGCGGCTGCCGCGAAGCCTATTTAGGTTCGAGGTGCACGGTAATTTCGCGAAGGTGAAGCGCCACTTCGTTGATTGATTCGGTGGCAAGCGTCTCGACCACGAATTGTTCCTCATGGTTGAACTCCGGAAAGAGAATGTCCATCATCTTGCGACCAGCAGGGGTCAACTGAACCAGCACCAATCGACCGTCGGCCTTGCTTTTTGTTCGCTTTAGAAGTCCGCGACCTTCGAGCGTACCGAGCACACCAGTAAGTGTGGCTTTTGAAAAGCCACCTTCGTCGGCGATTTGTCGAGTTTCAATGGGTTCCCAAATCCAAACAATCCAGAGCACCACGAAGGCCGTCCACGATAGATCGTGTTTTGCGAGCACAGTGCGCTCAAGGTGATTTCTCACGGCCGTTGCCGCTCTAAACAGATTGGAGGTCACCGTCATCGCGGCAAAATCGATTGACTTGTCGGCGAGACGGATTTTAACTTGGCGCTCTGTTTCGCTGAGTGTATGCGCACCTGCCATTTGTGCTCCTATCCTTTGGTCGAGTACAACACACGCAGGTAATCATTTAGTCCCGAATGAATAACGTTTGGTCACAAACGTCTTAAGTGGCAGACTGAAGCCATGTCAGCAATGAGGCTAGAACATGATCTTCTCGGCGATTTCGAGATACCGCAGGTTGCCTACTGGGGAGTACACACCGCGCGGGCCGCGCAAAATTTTCCAATATCTGGCATTCCCATTGGGCACTACCGCTCGTTGATTCGTGCGCTGGCCATGGTGAAACAGGCGGCCGCCGAGGCAAATCTCACAGTTGGGGCGCTCGACCCGCAAATATGCGAGGCCATAGTCAAGGCCTGCCACGAGGTGGCCGAAGGGCAGTTCGATTCGCAGTTCATAGTCGATGCCATCCAAGGTGGTGCCGGCACGAGCACCAACATGAACGCCAACGAGGTAATAGCAAACCGAGCGCTCGAACATCTCGGTCGTGAGCGCGGAGATTACGAGTACTGCCACCCGCTCAATCACGTAAATATGTCGCAGTCGACCAACGATGTTTACCCAACGGCGCTCAAGGTTGCGCTAATACTCGAGTTGCGCGAACTGATTAGGGCCATGGCACACCTGCGCGAAGCGTTTGAGGGCAAGGCATCCGAGTTTAAAGACGTGATCAAGATGGGTCGCACGCAACTTCAAGACGCCGTGCCCATGACCCTGGGCATGGAGTTCGCTAGCTTTGCGCGCATGACCATGGAAGACGACCAGCGCTTGCGCGAGGTGATTCCGCTGCTCAGCGAGATCAACCTAGGGGGCACGGCAATTGGCACGCAGCTGAATGCTCCTATGGGTTATGCAAAACTCGCCTGCGAGAATCTCAGCCGAATAAGCGGAATCGATTTTGTGGTTGCCGAAGACATGGTTGAAGCCACCCAGGATGCCGGGGTGTTCGTAACGGTTTCTGGTGTGCTCAAGCGAGTAGCCGTAAAACTGAGCAAAACCTCACACGACCTCAGGTTGCTCTCGAGCGGGCCTCGCGCAGGTTTGGGCGAAATCAACCTACCTGCCCGCCAAGCAGGCTCGTCGATCATGCCGGGCAAGGTTAACCCGGTGATTCCCGAAGTGGTCAACCAGATAGCGTTCGCGGTTATTGGTTACGACATGACAATCACGATGGCTGCAGAATCTGGGCAACTTCAACTAAATGCTTTCGAGCCGATAATGTGCCGTGCACTCATGATGGGCATCACTCAACTTCGCCAAGGGTGCATTGTGCTTGCCGATCACTGCGTTTCGGGCATCACCGCTAACACCGAAAAGTTGCGCCGGGATGTTGAGAACTCGATCGGCTTGGTAACCGCGCTGTCGCCGCGCTTAGGTTACGAAAACGCCACCGCCGTGGCACAGAAAGCCCAAAGCGAAGGTAAGACTGTGCGCCAGGTAGTGGTGGAGGTGGCTCTAATGACAGAAACCGAGTTCGACGCAATCTTGGGTGACGTCGAAAAGCTAGTTAGACCAAACGGCTAAGCGTTAGGTTTCTGTCGGGCGATTTTCTCGGCCACTTCTTTGGCTTCGCGCTTGCGCTCCTGCGAACGAAGCATGAACGCTCCGATTACCGAGATGAACGTGATCACAACGAGCCCGCCGATCAAGCCTTCTTCGGGGGTGATCGCCAAAAGCTGCTGGCTCTTTGCCGAATCATCGGTGATTGGTAGCAGCTGGGTTTGGCCGTTTGACTCAAGAATCTGAGACTTGTCGCACTGCCCAGGGGGCTGAGATTCGTAGTTGGTGGTGTTCACCAATGTGAAGTTGAAGGTTCCTTCTACCGGGTGACCGTCGGCCGAAACCGCGCGCCAATCCACAACATAAGTGCCCGGCAGCGAGAGTGAAACCGACTCGCTAACCAGCTTGCCGCGCACCGAGTCGATGCAACCATCGGCCCACTGCTTATTGTCTGGGCCAGATGGTCCCTGAACAGAGATAACGTTGCCGCTCTCGGCCGTTGCAAGCATTTCTTCGCCAAACAACAATGCAACTTGGATGCTGCCAGCCTCAACGGTGTCGCCAGCCGAAGGTGAGGTGCTCTCAAGGTCGGCGTGGGCCGAGGCCGAAAGTGGGTTTAGAAAAATCCCCGCAGCCACCAGTGCTGCGGATGCGAAAATGCGAATGAACTTCATGGCTTAAGCCTATCCGTCTGCGGAGAGGTAAAATTGGGGCAGGTTGTGCGCCATCGGCCATGCATGTTGGCGAGCCTAATCTTCAGGGAGATCAAGTGTCAGATGAAAAGCGCGGCTTTGCGTATCTAAAGCAAGTGCTGATTGGCGCAGGTAGCGGGTTACTAGCGATTGTTGTGCTCGTTGTGCTTACCTCCTTTGGCGGATCGGTGAATCCGAACCCCTCAAACTCGAGCTCACAGACCACCTCTCAATCACAGACCCCGAGCGCTACTCCAACCGACGGCCGCACTTGCTCGGTAAACGATTTAGCGCTCGACCCTCGCCTAGCGACTTTCTCGGGTGCAGTCATTAACGCCGCAACCGGCGAGGTGCTTTTCGACCGCAACGCGGCCGTTCCGGCAGCCACTGCCTCGGTAATGAAGGTTGTAACAGCCGCAGCCGCGCTTCAAGCTCTTGGCCCAAACTACGTAGTTGACACCAAGGTTTACGCCGACCCGGCAAACCCTGGCACGATCATCCTGCTTGGCGGTGGCGACCCAACACTTTCGTCAACGGCACCCGGCCAGCAGTCGGTTTATGCCAACGCACCCAAACTCAGCGACCTTGCTGTGAAGGTTTCGCAGTGGGCAACCGCCAACTCGGTTAAGGTGAACCAAATCGTTCTAGATTCAACGCTTTTTGCCGGCGGTGCCGCGGCATCGAAGTGGGAGTCGAGCTGGGAACGCAGCGAACAGACCCAAGGATTCATGAGTGAGGTTACCGCTCTGCAGGTAGACGGCGACCGTGCCAGCCCTTCTCGCGAGACCTCGCCGAGAAGCACAACCCCGGTGATGAACGCCGGTAGAAAGTTTAAGGCTGCTCTGGGTGCAACCGCCACGGGCGCAACCCTGGTTGAAGGCAAACTACCCGCTGGTGCAACCGAGGTTGCCAAGGTTACCTCGCAAACCATCGATAAGTGGATCAAGCACATGCTTTTGGTGTCAGATAACACCGAAGCCGAGTACCTTGCCCGCCTAATTGCAATCAAGCAGGGATACGACGGTTCATTTGCTTCGATTGGAATCGCAATCAAGAAGTCACTCGCGGCGACCAACCTAGACACCTCAAACCTCATCATCAAAGATGGTTCGGGGCTTTCGGCCAACAACGCCGTGCCACCGCTGTTTATCGCCAAACTCTTTGGTTTAGTTCTCGAAGGTTTCAACGACTTCGAGGTCATCGGGCAGGGGCTTCCGGTTTCAGGTGAATCTGGTTCACTTGCCGACCGGTTCAAGGGTGCAAACCTCGATGCCGTTGGCAAGGTGCAAGCAAAGACGGGCTGGATCAAGACCGGCTACACCTTGGGCGGAATCATCAAAGCCAAGGATTCAACCAACTTGCTGTTTGCTGTGTATGCGCTCGGAAACGTCAAAGACGATGCCAAGCAGGCAATCGACGATCTAGTAACTGGTTTCTATCGCTGTGGCAACACTCTTTCAAATCAGTAAGTTCGATTTTCGACGCCAACCAAATCATTAGGTGAGAAGGTGCATGTGACTCGAGTACTTTTTGTAATCGATGTGCAGAACGACTTCTGCGAGGGCGGGTCGCTGGGCGTTGCGGGCGGAGCGGCTGTGGCAGCCGGCATCACCGAATACATTCTAGAAAATCGTGAGCAGTACGCTGCCGTAATCGCCTCACGCGATTGGCATGACGCAGCCAGCGACAATGGCGGCCACATTGTTTGGCCACCGGCAACGCCTGACTATGTCGACACTTGGCCACCTCACTGCATCGCCGGCACTTTTGGTGCCGAGTATCAAGCCAACCTCGACACAAGCCTCATTGACGTTCATGTTCAAAAAGGCCAAGGTAAGCCTTCGTATTCGATCTTCGAAGGTGTTACCGCAGCAGGGGAGTCTCTCTCGACGGTGTTGCAGCGGCTGCAGGCATCTGAGGTTGATTTGGTTGGAATCGCCACCGACTACTGCGTGCTTGCCTCGGCCTTGGATGCCATGAATGCAGAGTTCAAGGTGCGCGTGCTGGCCAATCTAACCGCAGGTGTTGCCCCCGAATCATCGGCTAAGGCTTTGCAAAAACTTACCCACTCGGGTGTGACGGTCGTTGGGGCTTAAAGTTCGTTTCATGGCAGACTTGAAAGCAGTCGAGCCAGCAATCTCGATTAGAAAGTAAAGCAATGGCGCTTAGTGAGCAAGATCTTTTGGCCAAGGTTCCAACCCAGCTATACATCAACGGCAAGTGGGTAGATGGGCACGGTGAAGGTCAAATCGAGGTCGAGGATCCGGCTACCGGAAAAACCCTACTAACCATCGCCAACGCAAATGCAGCCGACGGCCTAGCCGCACTCAGTGCAGCCGACGAAACGCAGAAGATCTGGTCGCGAGTTGCTCCTCGTGAACGTGGTGAAATTTTGCGCCGCGCATTCGAGCTTGTAAAAGAACGCTCAGAAGAATTCGCCACCCTGATCAGCCTAGAAATGGGCAAGCCAATAGCCGAAGCCAGAGGAGAAGTTGCCTACGGCAACGAGTTCTTGCGCTGGTTTAGCGAAGAAGCCGTGCGCATCAGCGGCCGATACGGAACATCACCGGAGGGAACCGGTCGTATGCTGGTCGCCCAGCGCCCGGTTGGCCCAGCATTCGCAATCACTCCTTGGAACTTTCCACTGGCAATGGCTACGCGCAAGATTGGGCCAGCCATTGCGGCCGGTTGCACCATGGTGGTCAAGCCTGCAGAACTCACACCACTCACCACGCTGTTACTGGTGAAAACTCTCGAAGAGGCGGGTCTTCCGGCTGGCGTGGTCAACGTGATTACCACGAGCACATCGGCAGCCACCTCGGGGCCAATCATCGCCGACCCGCGCCTACGCAAGATAACCTTCACCGGTTCAACCCAGGTTGGCCGCAAACTGCTTGAGCAGTCGGCGCAACAGGTGCTGCGCACGTCGATGGAACTTGGCGGAAACGCCCCATTCCTAGTGTTCGAAGACGCCGATGTCGAAGCTGCAGTTGCCGGTGCCATGCTCGCCAAAATGCGCAACATTGGCCAGGCATGTACGGCTGCAAACCGGTTTATCGTGCACGAATCGGTGGCCGAAGAATTCGCAAACCAGTTGGCCGCCAAGATGGGTGCGCTCAAACTCGGTAGAGGCTTGGATGCCGACACCACCTGTGGCCCCGTAATCAACGAGAAGGCGCGCGAAAACATGCAACGCCTGGTTGACGCAACAGTTGCCGAAGGTGGATCGGTCGTTGTTGGTGGCGAGGCTGGCGACGGCGACGGATACTTCTTTAAGCCAACGGTTATTCAAGGCGTAAAGCCTGGCTCAACCATTCTTCGTGAAGAAATCTTCGGGCCTATCGCGCCAATCGTGCACTTCAAGACCGAAGAAGAGGCCATTGCGCTGGCTAACGACACCGAATATGGTCTCGTCTCCTACGCATTCACCAAAGACTTGAAGCGCGGACTTCGCCTAATCGAATCACTCGACACCGGCATGACCGGGTTGAACACAGGTTTGGTTTCAAACGCCGCTGCTCCATTTGGTGGCGTCAAGCAGTCTGGGCTCGGCCGCGAGGGCGGCTTCGAAGGCATCAACGAATACTTGGAAACCAAGTACGTTATGACGCCCGACCCGTTTCTCTAAATAACTCGAACCGCTCCAGGTGCGGCAGAAACCGCAAAGATGTTCGGCTCGCCGTATCCGAGCACTTCAAACTCGGCGCGCACCGCAAGAGTGACCTCTGAGATGATCTCTACCGGGGTGAGAGCGATCGCTGCCCCGCCGAACCCACCACCGGTCATTCGCGCGCCAACCGCGCCGTGACGAAGTGCAGTTTCTACTGCAGTATCAAGCTCATCGATGCTGATTTCAAAGTCGTCGCGCATAGAAGCATGCGAACCGTAGAGCAGATCACCGATGGCTCGAGGGCCTTCGGCCTCAAGCTTGGCAACGGTGTCGAGCACTCGCTGGTTTTCGGTAACGATGTGTCGAACTCGTCTAAAGGTTACGTCATCGAGAAGTTCATGAGCACGATCGAGGTCGGCGATGGTGAGATCGCGCAAAGCCTTGACGCCCATGGTGGCGGCACCGAGTTCGCACGATGCGCGGCGAGACGCGTAGCCGCCCTCGGAGTGACGGTGCTCGACCTGGGTGTCGATGATCAAAATTTCGAGCCCAGCTTCGGCGAAGCCGAGCGGCACGCTTTTTGCAGTTAGGTCGCGGCAATCAAGAAACACTGCGTGATCGAGTTCGCCAAGCATCGATGCCGATTGGTCCATGATGCCTGTAGGAGCACCGACGATGGCGTTCTCGGCGCGCTGGCCAATGCGGGCTAGGTCGCGCCTACCGAGGTTGGTGTTCCAAAGTTCGTTGACCGCGACGGCTACAGCGCATTCGATTGCGGCTGACGATGAAAGACCGGCACCTACCGGAACATCCGAGTCAATAAAGATGTCTAGGCCCGAACCCCACGAGCCGGTTTTCTCGTGAACTGCCCACACCACTCCGAGCGGGTAGGCGGCCCAACCCGATACGCTCTGCGCGTTGATCGCCGAGAGCTCAACTTCAACAACCTCTGACGAGAAGGTTGACGATACTCGCACCTGCGAGTCACCTCGAAGGCTGACGGCGGCATAGGTTCTGCGGTTGATTGCAAAGGGGAGAACAAAACCCTCGTTGTAGTCGGTGTGCTCACCAATCAGGTTCACTCGGCCAGGTGCCGACCAAACGCCGCTGGCTTCGTAACCGTATTTTGCCGCAAAGTTTGCGGCAGCTTGCAGCGCAATCGGGTCGCTCAACGAATAACCTCTCGAAGTCTGGCTGCCGTGGTCTCTTGCGGAAAATCGGCGATGAAAGCGCCCATGGCCGACTCGGAGCCAGCAAGGTATTTCAGCTTGTCGGCAGCGCGGCGTGGCGAAGTGAGTTTGAAGTAAAGTCTGAAGTTTTCGCCACCGTCGAACATCGGAGCCTGGTGCCAGCCGGCGACGTAGGGGGTGGGGCTGTCATACATGGCATCCACGCCGCGTAGCACTCTCGAATAAATCGAAGCGAGTTCGACTAATTCGTCTTCACCAAGTTGCGTGAGGTTTTGCACGTGGCGGTGCGGCATGATGGTGACTTCGATTGGCCACCGTGCTGCGAAAGGCACGAAAGCCGTGAAGTGTTCGCCGCGAATGAGCTCGCGTTCTGAACTCTGTTCAAACTCCAGGATGTCTTGAAAAAGAGCGTTGCCGTGGCGTGAGAGGGAGGCGTAAATCTTTTCTTGCGTTGGGGTTACGTAAGGGTAGGCGTAAATCTGACCGTGCGGGTGTTGAAGAGTCACGCCGATCTCTTGGCCTCGGTTTTCGAATGGAAAAACCGTGCGAACTCCGGGCATGCGCAGAATCGCATCTGTGCGATCGGCTAGGGCATCGAGAATGGTGCGGATTCGGCCACTGCTCTGACTGCCAAGTGAACCTTCGTGCTCAGGTGAAAAGACCACAACTTCGCAGCGGCCGATTGAAGGCTTTGTAATGCCTAGCGGGAGCGTTGGCTGTACCCAATAGTTTTTGTCGTCAACTGTGCCAGGTACCTGGGCAAACGATGGGTTTCGGTTCTCAAAAACCGCGACGTCAAAGTTATCGGGCAGTTCGCTTAGAAAAGCAGCAGTCGATGGGCAGAGTGGGCACTCGGATGCTGGCGGCAGAAAGGCTCTCGCGTGCCGGTGTGCGGCAACCGAAATCCATTCGCCAGAGAGCACGTCTAGGCGCATTTCAGCGACTTCTGGGCGAAGTGACTTCTCGCGGGCATCTGGCTTGCGCTCGGCTTTAAGCGTGGTGTCTGCGTCGTCGAAGTAGAACACGTCTCTGCCGTCTGACAGCTTTTCGTGCAGTTTTCTAGTGGGCATACTTCTCCAATGACACAACCTATAAACAACTCTAGTTGGCTGAGGCAACGGCGTTTAGACTGATACCGATGACCCTCACAAACTACGAAATATTCGAACTTGTCAGCATGGCTGTGCTCGTGATTATGGTGATAGCCGATTTATTGCTAATCATGGCCAGGCCTCACGTTCCTAGCAATCGCGAATCGACCCTGTGGGTAGCTTTCTATTCAGCGTTGGCCACCGGATTTGGCCTGATTCTTTGGCAATTGTTCGGTTGGCAGCGAGCCAACGAGTTCTTCGCCGGTTGGCTCACCGAATACAGCCTGAGCCTAGACAATCTCTTCGTGTTTCTGATTCTCATGGTGCGCTTCAACGTGCCAAAGCGCTTGCAGCAAGAGGTGCTCATGGTGGGTATCGTTATGGCGCTCGTGCTTCGCGGCATCTTCATTTTGGTAGGCGCTGCGCTTATCGAAAACTTCAGCTTCATCTTCTACATTTTCGGCGCCTTCCTGCTCTACACCGCTTGGCACCAGGCCTTCAGATCAGAAGACGACGACGAAGATTCCGAATCGAAACTTATTGTTTGGCTTCGCAAGCGCATTCGTGTTTCAAACGAATTCGACGGCATCAAACTGCGCACCAAGATTGACGGTAAAAAGGTTTTCACCCCGGCGCTCGTCGTGTTCATTGCCATTGCCGCCACCGATGTGATGTTCGCATTCGATTCGATTCCGGCAATCTTCGGAATCACCACCGACGCATTCATCGTGTTCACCGCCAACGTCTTTGCCCTCATGGGGCTGCGACAGCTCTACTTCTTGCTGGGCTCCTTGGTAGACAAGCTTCATTACCTCAAGTACGGCATCGCGTTTATCCTGGCGTTTATCGGCGTAAAGCTGGTGCTTCACGCCATGCACGAGAACGAACTGCCTTTTGTAAACGGCGGCAAGCACATTGAATGGGCACCAGACATTTCTACCGAAGCCTCGCTTCTGGTAATCGCCGGCTCAATTGCGGCGGCTGCTTTTGCGAGTTACGTGCGCTTGGCTCGAGCCAAGGGCAAAGAATAACCACCTAAATAAAAGTAAACCTCCCGAACGTTTAGAACGGGAGGTTTACTTTTATTTGGCCCTACTTGGCTTTGGCTACAAAATTCTTGAGCCAGGCCATTAGGTCTGGGCCAAGGTCGTCGCGCTTGGTCGCCAGCATCACGGTGGCCTTCAGAAACTCAAGTTTGTCGCCTGCGTCGTAGCGCTCACCACGGAAAACAACACCAACCACGCCGCCGGCGATCTTCTCGCGTGCAGCCTTGGCAAGTGCATCGGTGAGTTGAATCTCGCCGCCGGCACCAGGCTCTTGGTTTGCAAGCAGATCGTGAATACCAGGGTTGAGAATGTAGCGGCCAATTACAGCGAAGTTCGATGGCGCAAGCTCTGTTTTTGGCTTTTCGACGAAGTCGGCAACTTCAATAACGCCGTCAACCTCTGGGCCAGCAGGTTTGATGCAACCGTACTTGTGAATTTCTTCGCGCGGAACTTCTACCAGGGCCACAACGTTCGCCCCGGTTCTGCCGTGAACATCCATCATGGTTTCGAGCAGGTGGCTGGTTTCTTCAACCACGTCGTCGCCCAAAAGAACGGCAAACGGCTCGTCGCTGGTGAACGAAGCAGCCGCGTTCACAGCGTGCCCAAGGCCGTTTGCGCCGCCTTGGCGAACGTAGTGAATGTTGCCAAGTTCGGTTGGAGCCTGAACAAGATCGAGCTTCTCTTGGTCACCCTTAGCCTCGAGGCGACTTTCTAGGTCGGCCGAGGTGTCAAAGTGGTTTTCGAGCGCATACTTGTCGCGGCCGGTGACGAACAGAATGTCTTTAAGCCCCGAGCGCACGGCCTCTTCAACGACATACTGAATGACTGGCTTATCAACCAGCGGCAGCATCTCTTTAGGCATGGCCTTGGTTGCAGGCAAGAATCTGGTACCGAGGCCGGCAACCGGAATGACTGCTTTACGTGGGCGATTTGGCATGGTGCTCCTACTTGCTAGGTTGCTTGAGTTCGCGAACAATGGCCTGGAATTCGCTCTTGTACAGCGAGTTCTGAGGCTTCCATGGCTTCACCGGGCCGGCGAAGTGAACTATCTTCGGGTTCTTGGCGTAGTCCTGAGTCGGAACAAAGTTCCATTCATCGCCAATGCGAAGCGCCTTGCCCTTCGAATAGAAGTTCATGACGTCTTGATCGTTGAGGTGCAGCTTCTCGACAAGGTATAGGTGGTTCTCGATGAACTCGTCTTTGCGCATGCGGTTGAGGTTCATCAGTAACACACCAGCGTTGTAGGTGTCGGCCGAGAGCTTTCCGGTTTCATGAGCACGACGACGCAGAGCCCAAGCCTGCTGCGCAGGTAGGCGCAGAGAAACGCGCGTGATTACGTGCACGAGGTTCGACCAGCCATCCAAGCGGCTCTTCTTGCCGGCGAAAACGTGGTTCTTCACATCGAGATCGTAAAGTTCACCGACGTCGCCGCGAACCAGGATGTCGACATCGAGGTAAAGCACCTTGTCGACGTCTTTGAGTACCTGAGGCAAGAACAGTCGGTCGAAGGTCGACACAGTGATGTGCGACATAAGGTTTACCGAGGTGCCGTAGTCGATGTAGCTGAAGTCGTGGAAGTGAAAGTTGACCTGAGGAAATAGCTTGTGCAAGCGAGCCCAGTACTCTTCGCCGAGCCCGCGGGTTAGCACGTGTGCGTTGATTTCGCGGTTGGTGTTTCTAACCACCGATGCGAGAACGACCGCTAGTTCTTCTTTTAGGTTCTGGTCTACGGCGAACGCGAGGTGAACCTGCTTCTTGCCGAACTTGTTGTTGCCCAGGTGCATTACGTGCGAGTCGAACTTGCCGTAAACCTTGGCTAGGTCAATTTCAGGCTTACCGATTGGCTCGAGGTTGGTGCAGTAAACCTCGGCTGCCTGCACATCTGGAGCCACTAACTCGCGCCAGATTGCCATGACCTCGTCACGGCTCTTGCCAGCAAGAATCGCGGTGGTGATCACTTCGAGTTTGTGCTCGAGGCCGTGGCGAATCTTGTTGAAATCGGTTTCGTTGAGGTCTAGTAGACCCTCGAATCGAACATCCGAGCGCTTACCTGGGGTGAAAGTTACCGGTAGCCCCATTGAGCGAGCCGGCAGGTAGCAGTGCAGGCGCTTGGTGATGACGTGACCGTAGGTGTGGTACTCGGCCAGCATCTGGCGGGCATCTTCTATGCCTTCAACCAAGGTGAAGTCGCGAACGTGGTCGCCAATCTGAATGAAGCGCTTCTTCCACCAGAGCAGGTATTTGCTCGGAACTTTGGCCTCAACTACGGCTAGGCGAGGAATCTTGCCGCCAAACTTTGCCTTAGGCAAAACCTGACCAACGGTGGTGGTGACACAGCCAGAGAAGAAAGCAGGAACCCCGTAGTCACGAAGGCGATAAACCGTGGTCCAGTCGCGGCAACCGATAGGCCCAATCTTCTTTAGTTCTTCGACGGTCTTTGCGGTAAGAACGTCTGGGTCTTGAATGTGAAATGACACCATGATCGGGTTGATGTTGGCAGGGTATGGAAAATCGACCTCACCCTTGTAAGGGCGGTGCATGAACCATCCGTTGCTGATCAACCAAGTGTTCTCTGGGTACTGGCGGCCAGAAGCGAAGTCTCGGTGCAGCTCAACTGGCTGAACCTTAACCTTCTTCGAACCCTCGCCCGTGCGGCGCTCCGGGTTTACGAACTTCTGAATTTTGTCTAGGTATTTTGCAAGTGCACTGCCGCCAACGAATTCAACGTTCTGGTGGCGTAGAAGGTGCGAGATTGCTGCCAGAGTCTGCACGTAGTCGCCTCGGTTTGACGAGGTTTTGGTGTAGTCGAGCATGTTGTAATCCATGACCGCAAAGTTGATTGCGCCCTTGATCTGCTTCACTTGGCTGCCATCGTCTTGAAGAAGATTGTGCCACCATTTGAGCTCGAGCTGAGCCTTCTCGCCAAGAGTTGGGCGAGCGCCTTCGGCTAGAACAACGCCCTCCACGTAGCGGCGCAGGCCCTCGAATTCGTGGTGCTTAATGAGCGCGCGAATCAGAGCGGTCTTGTATGCGCTCGAACGGCCAGAGGCGGAGTTGTCTAGAATCTCGCGTGCCTCGGCAATGCCTTTGCGCTTGTTTACGGTCAGCAAGGTGTCGAAGTACTCGTATGGGGCCTTCTGCTTTGCAAGTTCTAGGCCGGCATCCTTGAAGTAACCCATGGCTGAATCGTAGAGACCGTCGAGCGCCAAGAAGGTGCCAAAGCCAAGCGATCCAAGTGTTTTAGTAGCAGGAGATTCAACCAGGGTCTGAAGCATTGCACGCGTGTTGATGCGGTTCTTTGGCTCGTAGCCAACACGGATGTGAGCGATGAGTGCGTCTTCGAGAGGGCGACCCTTGGTTAGCGCGTCGGTTAGCTTCTTGTCGAGTGCCTTCGGGTGAGGCTTTGAGACACCGAAGTATGTGATCTTGAACGAAACCCATTCGAGAAACTTTACGAAGCCGCGGGTTACGCGGTTGCGAAAGAGGGTTTTGAGGATCTTGGTGATGGCCTTCTTGAGTGACTGCAAGAGGTCTCCTTGTTCAGAAAAGTTTTCTATTTTGCGGGCCAGAACAGCTACTTTGGAGCCGACCCCAACTACCTTCAAGGATACCGCTAACCCTTGGTTTATCGAGGGACGCCCAGCTTTAGGTGGTTGAATGAACCTAGGTGGGGCATCGGTTACACGGTGCAAACAACCGGCCTGCAAGTGAGGTACTAATGAAGGTTTTGAAAAAGCTCGTACTCGTATCTATTTCAGTGGCGCTACTCGCGGGTTGCGCCTCGCCCTCGCCAAGTCCCACGCCATCGGCATCGGTCAATCCAACGCCAACCGTCGCCCCGATGACCCCGGCCGAGGCAAAGGCCGCCTACAAGCTAATAGCGCAAGCCAGCTGCAACGCGGCGCAATCGCTTGGCGTGGTTGAGTCGTCTGAGGCCTACACCGTGGTTTCGGTAAACAAAGAAGAGGGCTACAAAGACTATTCGGCCGCGTACTTAGAAAAACCAGACAAATACGGCGTGATATGGGAATTGACCAGCATTACCTCTTGCGCTGATTGGTACTCATTCAGCATGGCCGATGAGGCAGGTCAGGAGGCTGCTATCGATGTCACCTTCGATGCCTCCGAATCGACCTACACAACCTTTGAAGACTTCGGTGATTCTGGATCTGCACACTTCAAGTACTCGATTGACGAAGGCAAACTGGCCACGGCCACCAACCTTGACCCTAAGAACCCGTCGGTCACCGAGATTCGCTACGGCAATCTCACAGCAGAAGATCTTGCGATTCTGAAGACCGCCGTCGACCAATATTTGGCAACTCTCTAGTTCACGAAGAGAAGCGGGGTTTGAACACATGATCTTCGAACGAATATCTAGATCAAACCTCGCGCTTCTGCTGCTAACTGCAGCCGGGCTGTTTCTCGGGTTGTTGCTTTCTAACCCGCTGTTTTTCATCTTCGGCTCGGTGCTTGGGTTTGGTATTGCGGTTCATCTCGTTTGGGTTGCCGTGCGCGCAGGAGGCATGGGCTCCGATGTTCTTGCGCTGATTTCGATTGTTGCTACGGCTCTAACTGGCGAGTGGCTCGCCGGTTCGATAATCTCCGTGATGCTCGCAACAGGTCAAGCCCTGGAGTCTTGGGCCGCAGGCCAGGCAAGGTCGAAACTCGAAGCTCTGGTGAAACGCTCGCCCCGAGTGGTGCAGCTCTTGCATAGCGATGGTTCGGTGGTCGAGACCGACGTAAGTAAAGTCAGCATCGGTGATCGTTTTCTGGTGAGAGCGGGCGAGGTTGTTGCTGTCGATGCCAGGCTCGAGGCCGATGCCATTTTCGACGAGTCTGCACTAACCGGCGAACCGCTGCCAAGAACCCGGCTAACCGGAGACGAAGTGCCTTCGGGCGTTGTAAACGCGGGATCTTCGGTGGCGATGGTGGCCACAACAACCGCTGAGTCATCGACCTACGCTGCGTTGGTGCGTTTAGTGCAGCAGGCCAAAGCTAGTTCTGCACCAGGTGTTCGCATGGCCAACCGTTGGGCCATCTGGTTCGTGCCTCTGAGCCTAGGTCTTGCGTTGGCGGCTTGGCTCGTTTCGGGTGATGTCGAACCGGCCATCGCTGTGCTGGTTGCGGCAACCCCGTGCCCTCTAATTTTGGCGATACCGATCGCAATCATTTCGGGTATCTCTCGAGCCGCGGTAAATGGGGCGATTATCAAGGATGGCGCTGCGCTCGAAGCTCTGGCATCGAGTCAAGTTCTTCTCGTTGACAAGACGGGCACGCTCACGCTCGGTGGTCCTGAGGTTACAAACATCCAAGCAGCACCGGGTATTTTGGCCAACGACATTCTGCGCATGGCTGCAACACTCGAACAATCGAGTGCACACATTTTGGCTAAGGCCATTGTTCGAGCGGCGCAGGCTAAATCGATTGCGCTGGGTGCGCCGATCGAAGTTACCGAGGTTCTGGGTGAAGGGCTCTTCGGGGTTTTTGAAGGTCGCCGAATTCGCGTTGGTCGGCTTGCCGAACCGGCACCGGATTGGGTGACTCTGAGCACTTCGCTTCAAATTTGCGTGGATGTCGACGACCAGGTGATTGGCGTCATCGACCTAAACGATCCCATTCGTCATGATGCCGCTTCGACGGTCTGTCGGCTTAGAGGCCTCGGCATTAGGCGAGTGCTTTTGGTAACCGGCGACCGCAAGGCTGCTGGCGAAGAAGTTGGCCGAGAGGTGGGCGTCGACGAGGTTTTTGCCGAATGCCGCCCTGAGCACAAACTCGAAATAGTGGAGTTAGAAAAGGCAAAAGCCGCTGGTTCGGTGTTGGTAGTTGGCGATGGAATCAATGATTCTCCGGCGCTTGCCGCTGCAGACGTTGGAGTGGCCATGGGCGCTCGCGGTGCAACAGCAGCCAGCGAAACCGCTGATGTTGTCATTATCGAAGACTCGATCTCTCGCCTCGGCGACGCAATCGAAATCTCTAAAGGTGCTCGAAATCGTGCATTGCAGGCTGCCGCGCTAGGCATGGGGCTCTCTGTTGTGGCCATGGTTTCGGGAGCTTTCGCACTAACCACGGTTACTCAAAACGCTTTGATTCAAGAGTTCATTGATGCACTGGCAATAATGTGGGCATTGGTGCCAACCAAGCTCACGAAACAGAAAAGGTAGAACGTGTCTCAACAAGTCGCTACATCGAAACCGCTCGGGCTAATTGCAAAACCGGCCCTGGTGGCTGCCATCATCGGGCCGATCCAGTCTGCCTCGGGTTGGCTAATCGCTGGGTCACTCTGGGTTGGCTACGATCCTGTTCGCCAGACCATCAGCGACCTAGCCGCCGATGAGTCGCCGGTTAAAGCCATCATGTCTTCGTTTTTCGTGTTCGGGGGGTTGCTCACGCTGATTGCCGCGATTTACGCACGCACCTTATCTATGCCGGGGCGTGTAGCGCTGTTCATCTCGGCGCTCTGCACCTTTGGTCTCACCATTTTTCCAACTCCGCTGGTTGGCTACTCCATTTGGCATCGCATCTTTGCGATCAGTTCGTTTGCTCTATCGGCCGGATGGCCGCTGCTGGCGATGCGGGTTAGAAAAGATGCACCTTGGATTCTGCGCCCAACGGCCACAATCATCGGCACCGCTGCACAAACCGCTCTGGCCCTATGGTTCTTGAGTACTTGGACCGACCCTTCGGCAACCGCAGTTGGAGTTTGGGAGCGCGTTGTTGCTGTCTCGCAAGCGCTGTACGTTTCGGTTGTCGTTGTGGTTTGCTACTTGCAGCAGCGTAAGACTCGCTCAGTAGCTTAGCTTTTGCGGTAGCAGTAGAACTACCCGAGCTGCGCCGTCACGTAGGTTGCCACGTCATGCATGACGCGTGCGTCAATCGAGTGCCCCAAGCCTTCGTAGTTCTTGGTTTGAGCTCGGGTGTGCGACTGCAGCCAGGTGTTGAGAGCGCTCACTGCCTCGCGCGTGATCATCGAATCTTGGGCGCCGCGACCATAGAAAACCTTCGGGCGATCGAGTTTTAACTGGGCATCGGCCGGTTGTTCGCCGCTGTACATGAATCCCGCCAAAATTACCGTGGCAGCGAGCCGTGATGGTCTGGTACGCAGAAGCTGAGTGGCCATCAGCCCACCCTGCGAGAACCCCAGCACAACCAGCGGTGAATCATCGGGGATGTTCTGCTCAACCCACTGCCAAACGGCTTCGGTTGCGGGAAGCACCTCTTCGGCTGTTGGGTTTAGCGGATTAGTCATGCCATACCAAGCGAAAGCATCGTGGCTTAGAGCAAGGGGTGCTCTAAGGGCCGCCCAAGGCATTTCGGGCAAAAAACTCATGAGGCTAGCCAGGTCGCGTTCGTTAGCGCCGTATCCGTGCAAAAGCAGCGCTACCGGCTGGCCGGGTTCAATGAGTTCGAGGCCCTGCGAAACGAACTTAGAAATGTTCAACGACATGACTCAAGCCTAGGTGGCTAGCTAGTTGACCGATTCTTCGTCGAATATGAACTCTCTAACCTCTTGAGGGCAACGGCAACCCTTGGCGATCTTGGCCGCCCAGAAATAAGCCTCCTGCGCGGTCTCTACTTCGATTACCGAGAAGCCACCGAGTCGCACATCGCTGGCTTTTATGGGGCCATCGGTGACTGCACCGTCTTCGGTGACCACCACTGGCTTGTCTTCGAAGAAGCCCCCGCCGAAGATCCAAACGCCGGCAGCCTTTGCTTCGCGCACAACCGCGTGTGATTCGTCGGCAACCTGTTGCCATTCGTGGTCGGCAACCTGCATGTCGCCGTCGTTAAAAGAAATGATGAAGCGCTTCAAGGTTTCCTCTCCAGCTGCAGTCAAGATGGCTCCTCATGAGTCATCCCACTTGCAAATCTAAGCATCCAAGCAGAACAGAAAGACAATATTACGTAGACTTCAAGCATGCGGCTCATGTCGGGCGGGGGATTGGCTTTTGATGTCAGATAGTTCAGGCGCACCTGAAGAGCCCACAGTTGCCGAAGCACTTCAGAGCCAACTAGACCTTATTGGTAAGGCGCTCGATGCCAGCAAAGACGGTTTTGCGATTTGGCGAGCGGTTCGTTCGAGCGATGGCTCGATAATCGATTTCAACCTTTTGCTCATGAACAAAGCTGGTGCTGATGCCGCCGGACAACCACGCGGTGATCTGATCGGCCGCACCCTCACCGATGTGGTGGGCACTGAAACAGCCGCCGGTCTGCAACTTCTATTTGCTAGAGCCCTCAACGAAGAGCACGGTGTTAAAGAAATCGTGCCCGCCGTTTCAAAAGACAACATTCATGGATTCTTCGAAAACACCGTCGTACCGTTTGGTCGAGACCTGGTCTTTGCCACCTACCGTGACGTGAGCACCGAAGAACGTGAACACACTAAGTTGCTTTGGCTTTCTGAACACGACTTTCTAACCGGAATGCCCAATAGAGCGAAGCTAGAAAGTGCTTTGGCAAAAAGTATTTCTGAGGCCAGAGAATCGAATTCTCTTTTGTCTTTCGTCTTTATCGACATCGACTATTTCAAAACGGTTAATGACACGTACGGCCACGATGTGGGCGATGCGCTACTGGTCAACTTTGTAAAACGTATTCGTAACTCTCTGCCAGAGACATCACTGGTTGCCAGAATCGCTGGAGATGAGTTTGCGATCTTGATTCAAGACGTTAAAGGCGAGGCGCACATGCGTGAACTCATGGACGAGGTTTTCTCAGCCATGAAGCGCCCATTCACTCGCGAGGGCCTTGAGTTAGCTATCACTTGCTCTGCCGGTTGCGCATTGGCAGATGGTTCGCAACATCCCGATGAAGTTGTTCGCGTTGCCGACAAAATCATGTATCAGGCTAAGAACGAAGGCAGAAATCGCTATTTGGTCACGACCATGAAGAGCGCTATTTAGGGGCATCCGGGTAGA
>CANFPR010000005.1 GCA_947448975.1 Micrococcales bacterium
GTTGCCCTGCACACTCTCGGCACCGAGAACCTCGACTTAGCCAAGAAGATGTCGCAAGACCACACTCAGCGCTTTGTCGACACCGATTGGCAACCCGGACTTTTCGATTTGCCGATTCTCGGCGGAGTGACTTCGGTTTTGGTTTTGCGCGTGCGACAGATTGTGGCGATTGAAGCTAACGCGGTGCTAATCGCCGATGTCGTTGACGGGCTCATCGGAGCCGAACAGCGACCCCTGCTCTACTTCAAGCGCGACTACATCACCGGCACCGAGATCTGAGTCGGCTGGTTCTTTGGGGCCAAGCTGACTAAGAGCGCCAATTCCAAAAAGCCCCTTGATTTCAGAGGCTAATGTCACCGAGTAACGCACCTTTCGTGAAAGCTCGAAGCGGCGCCCGCCATCCTGGGCAAACATACTCAAAACAACTGGGCTGAATCCGGGATGCATCCCCAGCACCTTATCGAGGCGCTCGATGTTCTCGCGGGTAGCCTGGCGGTCTTGAATGGTTATGTTGATCGCCCGGTTCTCGCCTTCGGCATCGCCTTCGATGACCTGAATTTCGTATACGCGCAGCGACTTGGCATCGTCGCGAACGGTAACCTGCCCGCGAACCGAAATTACGGTATCGGCTGCCAAGAGCCTCGAGAACTCATCGAAGCTGCGCCCGGCCAGCATCATTTGCATTTCGGCTTCAAAGTCTTCGAGCGCGACCATCATGTATGGCTTTCCAGACTTGCGGCCGAGCTTGGTTACCGCCGATGTCACCAAACCCGCGAGGGTCACAGTTTCGCCCTCTTTGACCGTTTCGGATTCGAGGAACGCCGCGATTGGCATCTCGGCAAAAGTGGAAAGCTGCCGCTCGCGACCAGATAGCGGGTGGTCGCTGACATACAGACCGAGAACTTCTTTTTCGATGGCAAGCTTGTCGCGCTTATCGAACTCTTCGACATCTGGAATTTCGACGCCGTGAGAGTCGCCCTCGAACATGCCAGAGAACAGATCGACCTGACCATTGGCCTCGTTGCGCTTGGTTGAGCTCTTTGCATCGACGGCTGCTTCAAAGATCATGGCAAGGGATCGTCTGGTGTGACCCAGCGAATCAAACGCTCCGGCCTTAATCAGCGAATCGACGACCTTCTTGACGCACACGTGCGCGGGAACCTTGTTTAAGAAATCGGTAAAAGAAGTGAAAGCACCTTTTTCTCGACGAGCCTGGATGATTCCTTCAACCACGTTGCCGCCGACGTTCTTCACCGCGTTCAAACCGAATCGAATGTCGACTCCGACCGCCGAGAAGTTACCGAAAGATTCGTTGACATCGGGCGACAGCACCTTGATGCCCTGCTTGCGACATTCGCTTAGGTACACACCGAGTTTGTCTTTCGAGTCACCCACCGAGGTTAGAAGCGCCGCCATGTACTCCGAAGGAAAGTTCGCCTTCAGGTAGGCGGTCCAGTACGAGATAACACCGTAGCAAGCGCTGTGTGCCTTGTTAAATGCGTAGCCGGCAAACGGCAGCAGGGTCTCCCAGAGCCGGTTGACGGCCTCCATTTCAAAACCGTTGGCCACCATTCCAGCCGAGAACGACTCGAAGAGCTTCTTTAGCTCGGCTTCGTCTTTCTTACCCATCGCCTTACGCAAAATGTCTGCTTCGGCGAGGCTGTAACCGGCCACCTTCTGAGCGGCAGCCATTACCTGTTCCTGGTAGATGATCAAGCCGTAGGTTGGGTCGAGAATCTCGGCGAGGGGTTCGCGAAGAGTCGGGTGAATCGGCTCGTTCGCCTGACGTCCGTTTTTACGAAGCGCGTAGTTGGTGTGCGAGTTTTCACCCATTGGCCCAGGTCGGTACAAAGCAATGGCTGCTGAGATGTGCTCAAACTCGGTTGGGCGAAGAAGGCGCAGCAGCGTGCGCATGTTGTCACCGTCGAGCTGGAAAACGCCGAGAGTGTCGCCGGCCGAAAGAAGATCGTAGGCGCGTTGGTCGGCATCGAGATCGAGCTCTTCAAGCACCGGTGGTGTCTTACCGTTATTGCGGATGTTCTCCAGTGCGTCGTCGATGACCGTCAGGTTTCGGAGCCCTAGAAAGTCCATTTTGAGTAGCCCGAGTTTTTCCAGCGGCGGCTGATCGAACTGCGTGACGATGCCTTCTTCACCTTCGCGCGTCATGATTGGCAGCACATCGAACAGCGGCTTGGCCGAAATGATTACGCCGGCTGCGTGCACACCGGTGGAACGCTTCAACCCTTCTAGACCCTTGGCCACTTCGAAGGCACGGGCGGCCTCAGCGTCGTCTTCGACCAGCTTTCTGAATTCCGCGGCTTCTTTGTAACGCTCGGCTGTTGGGTCTTCGATGTCTTCTAGTGAAATATCTTTACCCAGCACCATGGCCGGCAGTGCCTTGGTTAGGCGGTCGCCCACGGCATAAGGAAAGTCGAGGATGCGCGCTGCATCCTTGAGGCCATTTTTTGCCTTGATCGAACCAAAGGTAACAATCTGAGCCACCCGGTCGTCGCCGTATTTGTCGTTGACGTAGCGAATCACTTCGCCGCGGCGGCGGTCGTCGAAGTCGACGTCGATGTCGGGCATCGAGACACGTGACGGGTTGAGAAAACGCTCGAAGATTAGGCCGTGCTTGATTGGGTCTAGTTCGGTGATTCCTAGCGCGTAGGCCACGATCGCTCCACCGGCCGAACCACGCCCAGGACCAACGCGAATTCCCTGCTGACGAGCCCAGTTGATGAAGTCGGCCACCACGAGGAAGTAACCGGAGTAACCCATGTTGTGAATGACGCCAATTTCGTAGGCCGCCTGCTTAACGTGGGTTTCGGGTACCGCCGAGTTGAAGCGCTTAGCCAGCCCCGCGTAAACCTCTTTTTCGAACCAGGATGCTTCGGTCTCTCCATCTGGCACATCAAAAGTTGGCATGAGTTCACGCTCGCGCTGAGCAAACTCAACTTCGCAGCGCTCGGCGATCAGAAGAGTGTTGTCGCAGGCATCGGGCAGATCGGCGAATAGCGAACGCATCTCGGCAGCCGTCTTGAGGTAGTACTGATTGCCATCGAAGTGAAAACGCTTCGGGTCGTTGAGGGTCGAACCCGATTGAACTGCCAAAAGTGCGTTGTGCGCTTCGGAGTCTTCGGCGCGAATGTAATGCAAGTCGTTGGTTGCCAACAGCGGAATGTTGAGCTCTTTGGCGATTTTGAGAACATCTTGGTAGGTGCGACGTTCGATGTCGATGCCGTGGTCCATGATTTCGCAAAAGTAGTTCTCTTTGCCGAAGATGTCTTGATATGTGGCGGCCGCTTCTAGTGCAGCCTGGTATCCGGCGGTTCTGAGCAACGTCTGAACTTCACCCGAAGCACAACCGGTGGTAGCAATGATTCCCTTGGCGTATTGCGAAAGAATTTCTCGGTCCATGCGCGGTTTGTAATAGACGCCGTCGAGATAGGCCTGGGATGACAGCCTGAAAAGGTTGTACATACCTTCCGTGGTTTCGGCGAGAAGGGTGGCATGGGTGTAAGCGCCACCGCTGGCTACATCGTCACTTCCGTCGCCCCATCGCACGCGCGTGCGTTCTTTTCGAGAGGTGCTGCCGGGAGCCAGGTAGGCCTCGATGCCGATGATTGGCTTAATGCCGACCTTTTTGGCTGCGTTGTAAAAGTCGTAAGCGCCGAACAGGTTTCCGTGGTCGGTGATGGCGATGGCCGGCATCTGCCATTCGGCAGCCGTCTTAACCAGCGGCTGCACCCTGGCCGCACCGTCGAGCATCGAATACTCGGAGTGCACGTGCAGGTGCACGAAGCTGTCTGACGAGCCCATGACACCTCCGTAACGCGCAAATATGCGACTTTAAAACTGGTTAGGGCACTAAGAATAACCCGTCTAGCGACAGTCGCGTTCAGGCTTGCCGAAGGTCAGTGCTGATTGCGAAGCGTTTCGAGAACCACCGCGAGATCTTCGGGATACTCGCTCTCGAATGACACTTGCATTCCGGTGATCGGGTGCTCAAAACTTAGGCGCATGGCATGAAGCCACTGGTGCTCGATGCCCAGCTTTGCCGCCAACTTTGGGTCGGCGCCATACATGGTGTCGCCGATGAGCGGGTGTCTGAAGGCTGAAAAGTGAACCCGAATCTGGTGCGTTCTACCGGTTTCGAGCACGATCTCGAGCAGCGCTGCCGATCCGAAGGCCTCGAGCATTTCGTAGTGGGTTACCGATGGCTTGCCATTTTCACCAACGGTGAACTTGAACTCTGCTTTCGGGTGGCGATCGATTGGTGCATCGATGGTGCCACTGGTTGGGTCTGGATGCCCCTGCACGATGGCGTGATAAACCTTGTGAACCTTGCGGTCTCTAAACGCCTGCTTCAGGCGCGAATAGGCGAGCTCCGACTTGGCAACCATCATCAAACCGCTGGTGCCGACATCCAAGCGCTGCACGATACCCTGACGCTCACTCGCACCCGATGTTGCGATCTTGATGCCCGCCTGAAGCAGGGCACCAACCACGGTCGGACCTTGCCAACCCACCGAAGGATGCGCGGCAACTCCGGCTGGTTTATCGATGATGACCAGGTCGTCATCTTCATAGATGATCTTGAGGTCTGGAATGTCGACCGCAACGATTTCGAGCGGGTCGCGGGAATCTGGAATGGTCACTTCGAGGCTGGCACCGGCCACCAGACGGTCACTCTTTTGCAAGAGCTTGCCGTTCATGCTCGCGCCACCTTTTTCTAGGATGTCGGCGCAGGCGGATCTAGAGAGCCCAAGTATCTTCGACAGACCAGCATCGGCACGTTGATCGGCGATGCCGTCGGGTATGACAATGTACTTTGCCTCAGGCATGTGCACCCCCGCCAACCTTGTCGCCCATGGCAACGCGCACGGCTACCGTAACCATGGTGAGACTGATGAAGCAGTCGGCAACGTTGAAGATGGGAAATCCGAATGGGATTTGAATGAAGTCGACTACCATGCCGCTGCCAAAGCCTGGTGCGCGGGTTAGTCGGTCGATTAGATTACCGAGCACACCGCCGGCGAGGCATCCGGCCATGATCAACCAGGTGAGGGTTTGCATGGTGTGGGCACGAGCGAGCACGAACAGAAGAGCCGCGCTAGAAATTAAGGTGAAAATCCAGGTGATGCCGAAGCCGAGGCTAAAAGCAGCGGAGTCGTTGAAGGTTAGATACCACCCGAGCACATCGCCCAAAACGGGAACGCGCACGTAAGGGGTTAGCGACGAGATGGCCGCTTCTTTGGTGAGTTGGTCGACCAAGGCGATAACCGATGCCATGGCCACCACGAAGGCGAACTTCGCAGAGGAGGGAATGCGCCGTGCCACGTTCCTAGATCTCGGTTAACCCGAGAAACGAGGTTGGGGTCGAGTTGTTGGTTGGTGCAACGTTCGACGTGTCGAGGTCGGCCAGTTGGCTTTCGATGAATGACTTGATCTTGAGTCGGTATTCGCGTTCGAATGCTCGCAACTCAGAGATCGAGTGCTCGATGAGTGCCTTGTCTTGCTCAAGACGAATCTGATCGGCCTTCTGCTGCGCCTCGGCTTCGCGAACGATACGGGCCGCGGTTGCGTGGCCTTCGGCAATGAGTGCTTCTTTCTTGGCAACACCTTCGCGAACGTGCTCATCGTGCAACTTGCGGGCAAGCTGAAGAAGGTTGTTGGTGTTGTTGCCGTCGAGGCTAGATGGGTCGCTGATTGCTTCTGGAAACGAGCTGGCAGCATCGATAACTTGTACCGGTGAAGCAATCGAAGGTGCGGCCGAAAGTTGACCAGCCATTCCGGCTGGGGTGCGCTGCAGTTCGCCGAGGCGAGCCTCCGAGGCTAGCAAGCGCTGGCGAAGGTCTTCGTTCTCTTGGGTGACACGACGCATCTCGATGACGATTTCATCGAGAAAGTCATCGACTTCATCCTGGTCGTAGCCCTCGCGGAACTTCGTGGGTTGAAATCTCTTATTAACTACATCTTCTGGAGTCAATGGCATTTCAGTCCTCGTTTCTGGTGCGAAGTAAAGGTTACCGCACTCTAACGTAGCGAGTTGGCTAGTGGAGCTGGTGCACGAGGTTCTGTGCAATAACGATGGCGATGAACACGATGGTCCAACCAAAATCTAGAGCCACGGCACCCAGTCGAATGGTTGGAACAATTCGTCGAACCAACTTGACCATTGGGTCGGTGAGGGTGAGTGAGGTTTCGGCCACCATGAGAACCAGCCCGCGCGGGCGCCAGTTTGGGTTGACCGAACGAGTTAGATCAACGAAGAACCTAATCCACATTGCCCAAAAGAGAACCTCGAGCGCAATCGAGAGAATGAGGGCGACAAGCTGCATTATGGCTTGACTAGTCCGTCTCCATCGGTTGCGTCGCTGTCATCGGGTTCGTTGACATCAACGTGGTTTGGAGTGATCAGGAAAACCTTTGGGGTGATGCGCTTGATGTTGCCATCGACACCAGACTTGAGTCCGAACAGGAAGTGAACCATCTTGTTGGCGTCTGACTCCGAGAGTCCGGCGATGTTGATGACTACCGAAACACCGTCGCGATAGATTTCCGCGATGGTCTTAGCGTCGTCGTAGCTCTGTGCGTCGATGGTGCGAATTTCGCTAGATGCCGCAACGTTGTTGCGGCGAATCGGCGTTACGCGCGGTGCTACTCGAGCAGCCGAAGTGGTAGGTGCGGCTGGTGCAGTTGCTTCGCCCGAGCCGAGGCCGATGTAGTCCATCGCTTTAGAAAACAGTCCCATGAAACCCTCCTAGGAATTCAATCCTCTTCAGAATATGGCTAGTAGTTTCGATTGCCTGTGATTGCGGTGCCGATTCGCAAGTGTGTCGCGCCGTATTCGAGGGCGATCTCGTAGTCTCCCGACATACCTGCAGAGATTTTGCTGGCACTCGGATGCTCCCGCTGAAGTTTTTGGCTCAGAGCCGCAACTCGCTCGAACTCCACTCGTGGGTCAACCTCGAGCCCACCAACTGCCATGACTCCCAGCAGGTGCAACCCCGGAGCCGAGGCAACCTGGGAAGCCATGGCCAAAAGCTGGTCGGGGTTCACTCCCCCGCGATTTGGGTCATCGGTTAGATTGACCTGCAGAAATACCTGAATCTCAGTTTCGTTGGCGGCCGTCGCAGCGATTAGCGCATCGAGCAACGACGCTCGGTCGACGCTGTGGATCGTGGTGGCGTACTGCACCACACGTTTAGCCTTGTTGCTCTGCAACTGCCCAACGAAGTGCCAGTTGGCATCGTTGCGAGCACCGTCTTGAGCGAACAGCGCCGCCTTTGGTCCGGCTTCTTGGTCGCGGTTCTCACCGAAGTCGCGAACGCCTAATTCGTAGAGTTCTAGCGCGAGGTCAACCGGGTGATTCTTGGTCACCACGATGCGAACAACCGGATCTTTGCGGCCAAGTGCAGCCAACTTTGCGTCGATCTTTGAATCGACCTCAGCCAACCTCTGCGCAAGCGACAAAGACAAGGCCGCTTACTTTAGAAAGTCAGGAATATCGAGGTCGTCGCCGAAGGTGCCGTCTTCAGACTGAGGAACGTCTTCAATCACCGGGATGGCACGGGTGGCGGTGTCTTCGACAGCGCTCAAGCTTGCTGCCGGTGCGTCGGCCTCTACCTCGTCGTCGAACCAAGACTTGCTGGAGGTCTCACTCGCAGCGCTCTCGGTTAGGTAAGACGGCGCACTCGCGGCCGGAGCAGCCGTTTCGGCCGCTGGTGTTGAAGGTGCGAAGGCGGCCGGCACGATGGTTTCAATCTTGGGTGCCGTGTAGGCAGGTCGCGCCGGGCGACGCACCTGGTTTGCCGAGTCGAATCCGGCGGCAATAACGGTGATGCGAATCTCGTCGCCGAGGCTGTCGTCGATTGTGCATCCGAAAATAACGTTGGCCTGAGGGCTCACGGCTTCTTGCACTAAGCGGGCAGCTTCGTCGATTTCTAGGAGTCCGATGTTGCTCGCACCCTGGAACGAAAGAAGAACTCCGTGTGCTCCATCGATGCTGGTTTCGAGCATCGGGCTCGAGATGGCGGCTTCGGCTGCGCGAACGGCGCGGTCTTCGCCCTTGGCGCTACCGATTCCCATAAGGGCGGTTCCGGCTCCCTGCATAACCGAACGAACGTCGGCGAAGTCGACGTTGATCAGACCGGGAACAGCGATTAGGTCGGTGATGCCTTGAACACCCGAGCGAAGAACATCGTCGGCAATCATGAAGGCGTCTACGAAGGTAACCGAGCGGTTTTCGATTTCGAGAAGTCGCTGGTTCGGAACCACGATGAGGGTGTCTACCTCGTTGCGAAGGACTTCGATACCGGCTTCTGCCTGAGCCGCGCGACGCGGGCCTTCAAACGAGAACGGGCGCGTAACTACACCAACGGTTAGTGCACCGGTTTGCTTTGCGATTCTGGCAACAACCGGGGCAGCTCCGGTTCCGGTGCCACCACCTTCACCAGCGGTAACGAAAACCATGTCTGCACCACGAATGACCGCTTCGATCTCATCGACATGGTCTTCTGCTGCACGGCGACCGATTTCTGGGTCTGCTCCGGCACCGAGGCCGCGGGTGAGTTCGCGACCAATGTCTACCTTTACGTCGGCAGCGCTCATGAGCAGCTGCTGTGCGTCGGTGTTGATGGCGATGAATTCAACGCCACGGAGGCCCGAGTCGATCATGCGGTTGATGGCGTTCACGCCACCGCCGCCAACACCGACAACCTTGATTACTGCCAAGTAGTTGTTGCTGAGTCCAGCCACGATCTTCCTCCAAGTTCATGCATCGAATCGAAACTCTAAACCTCTTGCTGAGGCTTAACTAAGCGTCGAATATTTCGATTGCGCCAGAAAACTAAGTGACGATGCCATGAATATCGGTCAGGTGGCTTGGCGTGTCTAAGTGATTTTGCTGAGAGATATTTTGGCCACCGCTAAATCGAGCCAACCGTTCTCTAGCGGAAGCGAACCACCGGAGCCGTGGGCGAAGAAACGTCGTAGGTTACGCGGTCAGATTTCGATTGATTCTTCAGCAGCGCCGCGAGGACCTTCGACTTTAAGACCGCGTTACTGGAATCTCCCCAGATAACCCGCTGCCCCGCGTATCCGCGAAGTTGAAAAGATACGTCATCTTTCGATCGGGCGGTGACCGTCTGAATCTGAGGTAGCAGATTGGCAGGCAGAGCCATTAGTACGTCGATAGCTGCGGTAAAACTAGGGCTCTTTCCGGGGGTTCCGCTAATTCGCAAGACCGGCAGCGAATTGAGGTTCGTGGCGCGACCTACCTTCACACCCGCTGGGTCGAAGTACGAGTACCCAAAACCATCAACCCAGACGATGACAATCGGAGTTCTTTCGGTGATTCGAATCATCAGAGTGTGCGGAGGTTGGCTGATCACCGAAATGGATTCGATTAGAGCGAAACGCTTCAGGCTGTTGGCAACTTCATCGGCGTTCACCTGCGGCAGCGGCTTGCCCATAAAAGACTTGAGTGCCTTTTTGATTTCGGTTTGCGACACCAGCTTCTGCCCACGAATCGCGATGCGCTCGACGGCAATCATTGGTGAAAACACCGCTGCAATAACCAAGGCGAACAGAGCCAAAAACGCGGATGCTGACGCGATTATGGTTACGCGTTTGGCTTTGCTCGCGCCGCCGAACTTGATTGAAGTAACGACATTTGAGATCTGCTTGGTTTTCTCGCGTTGATTGCGAGAGGAAATCTGTTGAAGTTTCGATTCCCGCTTGAGAAGAGCCTTTTGCTGCTTTCGCAGCGCGCGATCACTCTTTTCAAGTCTGGGGCCTGACGATGCCTTGCCAGCTTTTACTGCTTTTGGCAACCTGGCGGGCTGGCCTGGCTTGGGTTGCGAAACTGGTTTCACCCGAGAGGCAGGCTTGGTTTGACCCACCCTGGTTTGGGGTCTTTTCAAACTAGGCCTCCAACGCGGCAAGCAGTGCAGGCACCATTCGGTAAACGTCGCCGCAGCCCATGGTGATGATGAAATCACCAGTAGCAGCAAGCGACGCGGCCACTGCGGGAGCGTCATCCCAGAGCGGCACGTAGTGAACCTGAGCCTGGTTTTCAAAAGAGTCAGCCACCAAAACACCAGTTACGCCGGGCTCCGGATCTTCGCGTGCGGCATAGATGTCTAGAACGACCACCTGGTCGCTCAGCGCCAGGGCTTCGGCAAACTCGCGGTGCATGAGTCTGGTTCGTGAATACAGGTGAGGCTGAAAGACGGTGATGAGCTTGCCTTCACCGACCACGGCTCTTGCCGCTTTGAGCGCTGCTGCAACCTCGGTTGGGTGGTGAGCGAAGTCATCGTAAACGCGCACTCCCCTGCGCTCACCGTGAAGCTCGAAGCGTCGCTCGGTGCCACCGAAGGCTTCGATGGCGCGCAGTGCGGCTTCTGCTTCAAAACCCAAACCAACCAACACAGCTAGCGCGCCGGCGGCGTTGAGCGCGTTGTGCTCACCGGGAATCGCCAGTGCGCCAGAGATATCATTACCCGCGTACTCGATGTCGAAATTAACCATCGGCCCCGAAGCATCTACCCTCGTCAAGCGGACATCGGCCGTATCAGCGCGACCAAAGGTGAGCACGCGCTTATCGTTTAGCAACTTGGTGACTCGAACCGCACCCGGGTCGTCTGAAGATATCGCCACAAACTCTTTAGCGCCGTTGGCAAACTTCGCAAACTCCGCTTCGAAGGCATCCAGCGAACCGTAGTGGTCGAGGTGATCGGGGTCAACGTTGGTAACCAGCGCGATCGCCGTGTCGTAATGCAAGAACGAGCCGTCTGACTCATCGGCCTCGATTACGAACAGATTGTCTTTGCCAGCGGCCGAGGAAGCGCCGAGCGATTGAATAACGCCCCCGTTCACAAACGAGGGGTCGACGCCAAGCCCCAGTAGAGCGGTGATAATCATGCCGGTGCTGGTGGTTTTGCCGTGAGCACCAGCAATGGCAACCAAACGCTTCTTGGTGGTGAGGTACGCGAGCGCTTGCGAACGGTGAATTACCGGGATGCCTCGCTCTTTGGCAAGCACATATTCGGGGTTCGTCGGCCACAGCGCCGAGGTAACCACAACCGTGTCTGGGGTGCCCAAGTTGGCGGCATCGTGCCCGATGAAGATTTCGGCACCTAGTTCGCGAAGTGCGGCAACGTTTGAGGTGTCGCGCAGGTCGCTACCGGTAACGCGGTGCCCCATGCCAAGCAGTATTCGTGCAATTCCGCTCATGCCCGAACCGCCGATACCGATGAAATGCACAACGCCTAGGTCGTCGGGTACCGGCTGGCTGAAATCTGGCTTGATCATGGTTATCAGTTGAAGATTAGACGCGAACCGGCGCTTAGCCCTTCAACACGCCCGTCACTAGTTCGAAAAGGCGCTTGGTGCCATCGGCAAATCCAACAGCCATGGCTGCCTGGCTCATCTGCTTCAGCACCTTTGGGCTTGAGACCAGTGGAATGACGATGCTAGAAACCGCATCGGGGGTGAACTCTGCATCGAGCACGATGCGGCCGCCACCCTCGGCGCAAACATCCTTGGCGTTGAGCGCCTGCTCGCCGTTGCCAACCGGGTAAGGCACGTAGATTGCCGGCAACCCCACCGCAGCAAACTCGCTGACCGTAGCGGCACCCGCTCTGGCCACCGCAAAGTCACTGGCGGCAATCGCCAAATCCATGCGATCGCAATAACCAATTCTTCGATAAAAAGGTTCGCTGATATCTTCGAGGCCGCTTCGCTCGCCCACGATGTGTAAGACCTGGATTCCCGCTGCGCGCAACGCGACTCTGGAGGCCTCGATGGTTTCGTTGATGCGCTTTGCGCCAAGCGAACCGCCGGTAACCAGAAGCGTCACTGTGCTGGCATCAAGACCAAAGTGTTCGCGAGCCTCGCGCTGCTGGTCGGCCCCGAGCAGTCCTTCGATTTCGGGTCGTAGCGGCATACCAACAAGGGTTGATTTCGGCAGCTTTAGAGCTTGCTTGAAGGCAACGCCCGTTGCGTTCGCATATGAAGCCGCGCGCTTATTGGCCATTCCGGGCAGGGCGTTTGCTTCGTGAATAACCAACGGTGTCTTGGTTTTCTTGGCGGCTTCGTAGGCTGGCGCGCTGGCGTAGCCACCGAAGCCAATCACTACGTCTACCTTTTCGTCTCGAATGAGCTTTTCTACCTGCTTGATGGCCGCCGCGAGCCGGCGCGGAAAACTGAGTGCATAGCCATTTAGCTTGCGCGGAAAAGGCAACCGGTCAATGGTTTCGAGTCGA
Organism: Micrococcales bacterium; assembly: GCA_947448975.1. GTDB lineage: Bacteria > Actinomycetota > Actinomycetes > Actinomycetales > Microbacteriaceae > Rhodoluna. Next base: position 12,270 of record CANFPR010000005.1, read on the forward strand.
AAGCCGCGCTGCGGCACCAGCTTCGCCTCCAAGCCTTCGGCTGTTCCGAGCGTGATGATCTTGGCCGATTCGTCGTTCGCGCGGATGTACTGAGCCAACGCCAGCAGCGGATTCACGTGACCCGCGGTTCCGCCACCGGCGAGCAGGTAGGTGGTCATCGTCGACCCCGCCTTGGAGTAACGGCTCCGAGGGCGTGGTTTTCGCGTTCGATGCCCAGAACCACACCAAACGCCATCAGGGTGGCCAGAAGCGATGATCCACCGGCCGAGATCAGCGGTAGTGGCACACCGAGCACGGGTAGAAGCGTGAGAACAACAGCGATGTTGATGAATGCCTGAATGGTGATCCAGAACATTACGCCCATCACCACGAGGCGACGGTAAAGATCGCGCGTGCGCATGGCGATGCGAATCATCACGATGGCGAGAAAGACGAACAAAACAATCAGCGCCAAGGCCCCGATGAGCCCTGTTTCTTCACCGATGATGGCAAAAATGAAGTCGTTCTCGGCTTCGGGAATCCAACTCCACTTGAGTTTCGACTGCCCAAGACCCACACCCTGCAAACCGCCGGCCGCAAAAGCCCAGATGCCGTGCGTGGTTTGCCAGTTGTAGTCGTTTGGGTCGGCGGCATCCGGGTTTAGCCAGGCCATCACTCGCCCACGCCGAGAAGAATTGGAGAACATGATTACCGGAACCGAAATGGCTCCAATAATCGCATAGACATTGATGAGTCGACGAGGCAACCCAGCCGATGCCCAGAGGGCAAAGAAGAACGCGGCCATGACAATTGCGGTACCAACGTCACCACCGGCAACCACGGGCACGATGAATACTCCAGCAATTGCCACGAGCGGAAACCACACTCGGCGTGGATCGTCGAATTCGTCTTGGCGTTCGTACATGAATCGAGCAACGTAGACGATGCCAAGCAGCTTTAGAAACTCCGATGGCTGAACGGTGAAGCCGAGGATGCTGATCCAGTTTTTGTTTCCGTTAACCGCGGTACCTACCAGCAGCACCAACACCTGAACACCTAATGCTGCGGCCGCGGCCGGAATAACGAGGCGCTTAATGAAATCAACCGGAAAGCTAGCCAAGACAAAGAGCATTAGAAAGCCAGCCACAGAAGAGATGAACTGCTTATTGAAGATTGCGAACGCGTTGTTGTTGACCTTTAGTGAATCAACAAATGAAGCAGACAGCACCATCAAAAGGCCAACACCGACAATGAAGATCACAAGGCCGATCAGCAGGTAGAACTCACGGGACTGCGCTCTAAAGAAGTTCTTGAAGAAGCTCGACGTGGCCTCCGAAAGTCGGTTTACGCGCTGGTTTGCGCCCTTAGGTACTCCAGCGCCGCGGGTCGAGCCGCCTTTTGTGCGGGTGGTTGCCATTTACTTTCCCTCCAAAAGTTCGTGAACTGCCGAAGCAAACTGAGTGCCTCGGTCGGCGTAATCCTTGAATTGATCCATCGATGCCGAAGCTGGCGCTAGAAGCACGGTATCGCCGGCCTGCGCCAAATTGGCAGCTGCGGCTACAGCGCGGGTCATCACCAAAGAGTTGTCATCAACCGAAATCTCAATCACCGGAACACCCGGAGCCTTGGCCGCCAGAGCATCTAAAACGAGGGTGCGGTCGGCACCGATAACCACGGCTCCGCGAAGCTTGTGCGCGTAGCTGGCTACGAGCGGTTCAATGTCAACTCCCTTGAGGAGCCCACCCACCAACCAAACGACGTGGTCGAAAGAAGCCAGCGATGCTGCGGTTGCGTGAGGGTTGGTTGCCTTTGAATCGTCGATCCACGAGATGTCGTCTTTGATAGCGATGAGTTCGATTCGGTGCTTATCGAGCTTGAAGGTCTGCAGCGCATCCTTGATCGCTGTTGCCGCAACACCGCAGGCGCGAGCGAGTGCCGATGCCGCCGAAACGTTTGCCATTAGGTGCGGAGTCAAAACGCCGATATTTGAGATGTCTTCTAGGGTTGCCAATTCGAGCGCCGAATCGGCTCGGTTCTCGATAAACGCGCGGTCGCACAGAATGTCTTCGGCGTATCCGACCTCGCTAACCCTAGGCACCGAAACACCAAAGCCGATTGCCCGGCAACCCTCAACCACTTCGGCCTGCTCAAGCAGGTGCATGGTCTTAGGGTCGCCCACGTTGTAGACCGCAGCCACCCGGGTGCCCTCGAAAACCTTGGCCTTCGCCTTCGAATATTCTTCGAACGATCCGTGCCAGTCGATGTGGTCTTGATCGATGTTCAAAACCGCGCTGGCGATTGGGCTGATCTGGCCAAGATAGTGCAACTGAAAACTCGAGACCTCGACAACCAAAAAGTCGAAGCCCTCCGGCTCACGGATGCAATCCAAGATCGGGGTGCCGATATTTCCGCAAGCCGCGGCGCGAAAGCCGGCTGCATTGAGCATCTCGCAGGTTAGTTGAGTTGTGGTGGTTTTGCCGTTGGTGCCGGTAATCATTACCCACTCGGCTACCCGTGAGGTTTTATCGCGCAAACGCCAAGCCAAGTCGATGTCGATCCACACTTCGACATCGCGCTCCGCGGCCCAAGTGATTATGGGTGAGGTTGGTTTCACTCCTGGTGATGTAACGATGAGTTCGGGAGCGAAAGCCACAAGGTCGTCGGGCAAGCCCTTGGCGGCGTCGCCCGTAAAGTGACCTACCCCGAGCACATCGAGAATATCTAGGTACTCGTCTTCCGCCTTCTCGGCAAAGACCACGACCTCGCATCCGAGTTCGGCAAGAGTGTCAGCCGCCGAAAAGCCGGTGACTCCGAGACCAATAACGGCTACTCGAAGTCCTTGCCAATCGGAATGCCAGCTGGTGAGGTGCGTGAGGCTGGCCATCGGTTTATCCGTACGTCCACTCGAGGTAGAACAGGCCGATGCCCAGAAGCACTGCCAGACCGCTGACAATCCAGAAACGAATCACAATGGTGATCTGCGCCCAGCCCTTGAGTTCGAAGTGGTGGTGAAGCGGACTCATGAGAAACACTCGTTTGCCAGTGCCGGTCGACCACTTGGTGATCTTGAAAAATACGCGCTGAATGATTACCGAACCGGTGACGATTACGAACAGCCCGCCAACCAGCAACAGCATCATTTCGGTTCTAGAAAGAATGGCCAAGGCGGCTAGAGCTCCACCCAAACCGAGCGAACCGGTGTCGCCCATAAAGATTTGAGCCGGAGTGGTGTTCCACCACAGAAAGCCGATTAGTGAGCCAACCACGGCCGAGGCCACGACTGCCAAATCGAGCGGGTCGCGAACGTTGTAGCAGTTGCTCAAGTTTTCGACCATCGCCGAACACTGTTGGTTGAACTGCCAAAAACCGATCACAACGTAAGAACCGATCGCCATGATGCTGGCTCCGGTGGCTAGGCCATCGAGGCCGTCGGCAATGTTGACGCCGTTGGAAGTGCCCGAAACAAGCAGGTAGAACCAGAGCGCTAGTAGAACGCTGCCTACGATTCCACCAAAGGTTAAGAACGTGAAGTTGGTGTCTCTAAAGATTGAAATGTACGAGGATGCCGGAAGCAAACCTCGCTCGTTTGGCGTTCGCAGCGCAAAGTAGGTGAACACCAGCGAGACAACCGCCTGGCCACCCATCTTTGCCCAACCGCTTAGGCCCAAGCTGCGTTGCTTGTGAGTCTTGATGTAGTCGTCGACAAAGCCAACGAGACCTAAGCCAACCATCATGAAAAGTGCAAGCAGGGCAGAAACCGTGGGAACTTCGAAGTTCACAGCTTTCGAAACGAAGTAGCCGGTTACCGCACCAAGAATGATCACGATGCCACCCATAGTCGGCGTACCGCGCTTGGTGTGGTGAGACTGCGGGCCGTCATCGCGAATGAACTGCCCCCACTGAAGCTTCTTAAACAGCCAAATAAAGGCGGGGGTTAGAAAAAGGGTGAAGACCATTCCGATGGCTCCGGCAACAAGAATCGCTCTCATGCGGTGACTCCCATCAGTGCATCACCCAGGTGACGCAGATTTGCAGACTTGGATGACTTCACCAAGACAATATCGTTCGACCTAAGCATTCCACGAACATGCGGCAAAGCCTCGTCAATCGTGTCGAAGAATTTTGACTCGCCGTCCCACGAGCCTTCTTGAGCCGCGCCCATGTGAATGAGTTTCGCGCCCGCGCCAACCACGATTAGCTGATCGATGTTGAGTCGCACGATCAATCGACCGATTGAGTCGTGTGAATCGGCCGAGAACTCGCCGAGTTCTGCCATTTCACCCAAAACTGCGATGGTTCTTCTCGAGGTGTCTCTGCCGAGCACTGCCAGGGTTTGAAGTGCCGCTTTCATCGATTCGGGTGAGGCGTTGTAGGCATCGTTGATGATCGAAACGCCACCAACCTCGGCGTGCTGCATGCGCCAACGTTCGGCAAGCGGCATGGCCTCGAGCGCCGCGATTACTCGAGCGCGGTCTAAACCTAGGCTGTCGGTCACGGCGATGGTTGCCAATGCGTTCATTACCTGGTGCTCACCCAGAATCTGCAGGGTCAGGGATGTTTCGGATTTATCAGGGTAGACCACAGTGGTCTTTGTGCCCGCCAAGGAAACCTGCGAGCCAACGGCTAGATAGTTTGAGCCCGACGTGCCAAAACTTGCCTTCTTGCCGGTAAAGGCTCGCCCCATTTCGGCGCAGTATGCGTCGTCAGAATTGAAGATCAACACACCGTTAGGTTGAAGATTCTCAATCAGCTCAGCCTTGATCTTTGCGGTGACGTCGATGCCACCCCACTCCCCTGCGTGGGCAAGCCCAACTTTGAGCTCTACAGCCACATCTGGCTTACACATCTTGGCAAGGTAATCGATGCTGCCCAAACCATCTGCACCGAGTTCAACCACCAGATAAGAAGTTGATTCATCGGCTAGAAGCATCGAAATCGGTGCGCCCACCTCGTTGTTGAACGACTCGCGGGGAGCGATGGTCGAACCGAACTGGCTAAGCGCCTCTCGAAGCATGTTCTTGGTTGAGGTCTTGCCGTTTGAGCCGGTGACACCGATGACTGTGAGGTTGCCGAGCGCACGAAGTCGGTCGAGCACCAGCGTGGCCAGCTGACCGAGTGCCGCCACCACATTTGGCACGACGACCAATGGAATCTGCTCTTCAAGTTCGCGCTCTACCAAGGCGGCGACCGCGCCGGCTGCCGCTGCCGTGGCAACAAAAAGATGCCCGTCGGTTACCTCGCCCGGTTTGGCCACAAACAGGTAGCCGGGTTCAATGCGCCTGGAGTCGGTTTCGACTCCTGCGAAAACCTCGGTGCTGGCATCGCCAATGACACGCCCACCGGTAGCTTGAGCGATTTCTGCGAGCGTCAGCCGAATCATGACCAACCCTGCTCGCTCAGAGCGGCGCGCGCTTCGCCTCTTGCCGAGTAGGGCGTGCGAACTCCACGGATGTCACGATAATCCTGATGTCCCGGGCCAGCCCACAAGATTGCGTCGCCCGGCTGTGCCAAGCTCACCGCCAAACGAATGGCAGCCTCGGGCGGGCTAACCTCGTGAATCTCCAACTCGGGTCTGAGCGCTCTGGCTGATTCAACCAGCGTTCTGCGAATCGAATCGGGGTCTTCGAATCTTGGGTGGTGATCGGTGATCACGAGAATGTCGCAGCCGGCGGCAGCCACGCGAGCCATCTCGGGGCGCTTGGTTGCGTCACGATCTCCATCGGCGCCAAAGCACATGATGACCTTGCCGCTGGTGACTTTTCGCACTGCGGCAAGGGTGTTCAAGAATGCATCCGGGCTGTGGCCGAAGTCAACGTAAACGTCTGGGCCAGTCGCCCCTGTAACGCGCTCGGTGCGACCGGGGAGGTAGGCATTGATGCCCGATGCGATCGCCGCGGCAATAGCCGAAAACTCGTAGCCGGCCTCAACCAGCATGGCGATGGCAAGCCCCGCGTTCGA
>CANFPR010000006.1 GCA_947448975.1 Micrococcales bacterium
ATGACATCTGGAAACACCTTCGAAAGCGAAACACCCGAAGCCCTGAGGTGGATTTGGTTTTCGTAGGCGCGATCAACAAAGGCGACGAAACGCAGCGCCGGAGCTTGATCGGTGAATGCCGCAACATTGCTGAGTGCCACCGCGTCGACACCGGCAATGAGTTTGTGAAACTTGGATGGATGCAGAGTAGCCAGGTGCTCTACAAGTTGAGCAAAATCATCCAGCGTTGCATTTGTCTGCTGTGAAGTCCAAGATTCGAGCTCTGCTTCGTCTAATACAGCTATGTCGGTGTCGGAGTGCCTGTGTCTGTAATCTTCACCATCAATCGTGACGATTTGAAAATGCGCGCCGATACCCAGAATCTCGCGCTGAAAGTCTTCAGCTGCGAAGCGGCCAGCACCGAGTGCGTCCGGTGGAGTGTTGGAGGTGGCTGCAAACCTAACTCCCTGAGCGCCTAGGTCGTTGATTAGCCGACTCAACAGCATTGTGTTGCCCGGGTCATCGAGTTCAAACTCGTCGATGGCCAAGAAATCGTATTTTTTTAGGAGCGCGAGTGCCTCATTGAAGCCAACGGCTCCGATTAGCGCTGTGTAGGCCAAGAAACTTCCAAATAGTTTCTTACCCTTGGCCTCACGATAAAGCGCAGCTAATAAGTGCGTCTTGCCTACGCCGAAGCCGCCATCCAGGTAAAAGCCCGGTGAAGATTCACCCTTACGCTTTTTGGCGAGAAAACCCTTGCGAAGCAGAGCCACAGCCGCAGCTTGCGATGGGTGTTGGGTGTCTGGAATGTAGCTCTCGAACGTTGCCGATTCGAATTCACGTGGCGGCACGAGCTCACTCAGCATCTCTGCGGCGGTGACCACTGGATTGCGATCTACGAGCCGCATGATGTTGCCATTTCTTACCGTCCGATTTGGATTCACTGATTGGTCGTTTACCCTTGTAGTAAGAGTTTACCCACGGAGGAAAATCAAATAATGCCTGTCGCATTCGACCCACAAGCCAAGTTTTCTGAATACGCTCATCCCGAGGTTTTGGTCTCTGTCGACTGGCTCTCGCAGAATCTGGAAAACTCCGAAATCGTTGTCGTTGAGTCTGATGAAGACGTGTTGCTTTACGAAGTCGGGCACATTCCAGGGGCAGTCAAAATTGACTGGCACATCGACCTCAACGACCCAATCACCAGAAACTACATCGACGGACACGCTTTCAAGGCTCTTATGGAACGCTCAGGCATTTCACGCGACACCACAATCGTGGTCTACGGTGACAAAAGCAACTGGTGGGCGGCATACGCGCTTTGGGTATTCAAACTGTTTGGCCACGAGGATGTTCGTCTTCTAGATGGCGGTCGCCAAGCGTGGCTCGAGTCGGGTAATCCCGTTACTCGCGAGGTCGCGCCAGTAACCCCCGGAACCTACCCGACGATCGAACGAGACGACTCGACCATCCGTGCATTTCGAGACGACGTTTTGAAGCACTTTGGCAACCCGCTGCTTGACATCAGATCGCCACAGGAATACTCGGGTGAACGCACCCACATGCCCGACTACCCGCAGGAGGGTGCGCTACGCGGCGGACACATTCCAACCGCGGTTTCAGTGCCGTGGGCCCGTGCGGTAAACGAAGATCAAACGTTTAAGTCGCGCTCCGATCTAGATGCCATTTACGTAGCCGAGAAGGGTCTATCGGCAGACCAATCTGTGATTGCTTACTGCCGAATTGGTGAACGTTCGAGCCACAGTTGGTTTGTACTGAAGTACCTGCTCGGGTTCGACAATGTTAGAAACTACGACGGTTCGTGGACCGAGTGGGGCAACCTCGTTGGAGTGCCAATTCACAAAGGTGAGGACGCCGGTGAGGTTCCGGTTCTAAAAAATTGACTGCAAGCCTGAATGACGCCGCGCTAGAACTCTCGGCCGACTTTACCGGGGCGAGCGCCCGTGAACGCCTGGAGTTTCTCTTGGAGTTCAGCGATAACTTGCCAGCGTTACCCCCGCGGTACAGCGAGCACCCCGACCTTTTGGAACGTGTTGAGGAATGTCAGTCGCCGGTTTACCTTTTTGTAGAACTCGACGGTGACACGGTGCACACTTTCTTTAGTGCACCAGAGGAATCTCCTACCACGCGTGGCTTCGCTGGCATTTTGAACTCCTTGTTAGACGGGCGATCAGCGAGCGACGTTCTTGGTTTCTCAGAAGACTTCACAGACACGCTCGGACTCGCCGAGGCAGTATCGCCCTTGCGATTGCGGGGAATGCGGGCCATGCTTTTTAGGCTCAAGCGTCAAGTGCGTGAGAAGCAAAGTGGAACACGCGATTAGTGAACTTGCGGGCTTCTACAACCTAGACCGCCAAGTAAGCGCAAACTTTGTTGTGCGCTGCAACGGTGTATACCGTGACCAACGTGGGTCGAGCCGGGGCATTTCAAGTTCTACCGATCGCGCTCACCTAATACATTTGCGCTCACAAGCCGACGCTGTGATAACCGGTGGTTCCACAGCCCGTGCAGAGGCCTACTCCCCCACATCGCGATTTGCAACCTACGTATTTTCGCGAACAGCGGTTGCAAGTGGCCTGCACCGGTTGACGTTCTCGAGTTCCGAATCATTGCAAGACGTTTTTGCAAATTTGCAACTCAAACACACGCGCATTCTGGTTGAGGCTGGACCAAAGCTGCTGAACATTTTTTTGGCCGAGGGGCTGGTTGACACGCTTTTCGTGTCGGTAGTGCACGGTACCGATACTTGCACTTGTTCAACGAATGCCCGCTCTTCAATAGACGAGAACACCGCTTTGACTAAACCGATTTTCAACATTCCAAACGGCGCTGCCGCTGAGTCAACCATCATCGCAGACACCGCACTCACTCGTTACGACTGCGGCGAGCCTTAGGGCCTCGGCAAGTCGAGTCAAATAGCCTGAAGCGGTGGTAGACATCCGTGAACAAGAGAACGTCGCGCCGGAGTTCGCTCTGGCGCTGGCGTCTATTCGCGAAGCCGCAACCCGTGAAGAGATTTCGGTCACCGAAATAGATGCTCCAACCGGTTTGGCCGCTCATGCGATTGCCTTCAACTGTGATGTCAAGGCGTCAAACGACTTTCAAAAGATTGACCTCGGAACCGGCAGACTGGTGTTGCTTTGGGATACCGAGCCACAGGAATCTTGGGGAAGCAGATTCAGAATCATCATCTTCGCGAAGTCGCCCTTGGAAACCGACATTGGTTCGGAAGACTCCAGCACCGGCATCACCTGGACTTGGCTCAGGGAATCTCTAGAACACCTCCACGCTGGCTATTCCGCCGAAGCTGGCACCACAACCAGAGTCATCTCTAGTGGATTCGGGGCTCTGGCAACCCAACCCGACCACGCCGAACTCGAATTGCGAGCGTCTTGGAGCCCGAACGACAGTAACGTCGGCGCGCACCTGCTGGCATGGCAAAACTTGATTTGCATGATGTCTGGGTTCCCGCTGCACAATGAGGATCTCGGGCGTCTATATGCCGGAAACTGAGCAAAACCAAGCCGAGCCCGTACTAGAAGTGGTTCGCTCTTCCAGGGTTCAAGACGTGCGTTTGGTTGAAACATGCGAGCAGCTACGTTTAGGGGTCTCAGACCTGCTTAGCGGCGAAGGGCCTTTAGCGATAGACGCCGAACGCGCAAGCGGATTCAAATACTCTCAACGCGCCTATCTGATTCAAGCTTTTCGCGTGGGCGGCCCAATCTTGCTGATCGACCCAATCGCCATCTCCGCCGAGAATCCCGACGATTTCACATGGATGCAGCAGCAGCTCGAGCACTTGGAATGGATCATCCACGCTGCGACTCAAGACATTCCATGTCTCGCCGAGTTGGGACTCCGACCAAAGAAGCTCTTCGACACCGAACTTGCTGGCCGTCTTGCCGGATTTGAGCGAGTTGGTCTTGGCGCCATGGTTGCCAAATGCCTAGGATTCCAACTAGCCAAAGAACATTCGGCAGTGGATTGGTCTACGCGCCCGCTAAATGACTCCTGGCTCACCTATGCGGCTCTAGACGTGGATGTTCTTCCCGAGCTGCGGGATGCGCTCGAGGCTGAGCTCACCCAGCAAGAGAAACTCGCTTGGGCTCTCGAAGAGTTTGAGATGCTGACTGGCTTCGAACCGAAGCCTCAGAAGCCTGATAAATGGCGTGGCATGAGCGGGCTGAACCTGGTCAAAGACCAAAGGCAACTAGCCATTGCCAGATCGATGTGGCAAGCTCGCGAAACACTCGCGCAAAAGCTTGATGTTTCGCCCTCTCGACTGCTACCCGACTCTTCAATAGTTGAAGCGGTAACTGCTAAGACACGTTCAAGAGCCGAGCTAAACGCAAATAAGAAATTCGCTGGCCGGGCCAGTCGCAGCTACTTGGATTTATGGTGGTCGGCCTATGAATCCGGATCAGCCACCAACGACCTCCCGCTACTGCGCATTCCTGCTACCGGCATACCGAATCACAGGGCCTGGCCAACGAAGTTTCCTGAGGCCGATGCTCGTCTAGCCGCGTTGCGCGGCGGAATGACGATTTTGAGTGAGAAGCATGGCATTCCACCGGAGAACCTGCTGTCACCAGATTGGGTTAGAACACTTGCTTGGGAAAATTGCTCGGCAGACGAGGAAGCTCTTTCACAGCGGCTTGCGCAGCTTGGCGCTCGAAAGTGGCAGGTTTCGGTGACTAGTCGAGTTTTGTCTGGCGCTCTTGCGGCTTTACAGCCTTAGAGGTGTCTAGAACCGGCTCTTCGGCTGCACGTGCGTGCGGCAACTTGGTGCCAAGTACCTGGGCAACTATGTCGTGTGCCACCGCTTGAGCGGTTAGCCCTACGCGTTCGAGAATCTCAGCTCTAGAAGCGTGCTCCAAGAATTCGTCTGGAAGACCAACCTCGTTCAAAGCGGTGTCGACACCGGCGGAGCGAAGGTCCTGGCGAATTCTGGTACCTACTCCCCCAACTCGTATGCCGTCTTCAATTGAAATCACGAGACGGTGTCCGCGCGCGAGTTCGATGATCGATGGCGGAACTGGAACAACCCAGCGTGGATCGACAACGGTTGCGCCGATGCCCTGTGCTGCAAGTAGCTTTGCCGCATCTAGGGCTAGGTCGGCCATTGCGCCAACTGCAACGATCAGTACATCCTTCGAAGGCGCTTCGTACAGCACGTCAACACCGTCGTTCAATCTGCGCAGCGCAACGATCTCGTTAGCGGCCGACCCCTTCGGGAATCTGACCACAGTTGGCGCGTTGTCTATGGCAATTGCCTCACGGAGCTCTTCGCGAAGTCGCGCGGCATCTCTCGGTGCCGAAATTCGAATACCAGGGATTACCTGCAACACGGCGAGGTCCCAGATGCCGTGGTGCGAAGCACCATCTGGTCCGGTAACGCCGGCGCGGTCGAGCACGAGAGTCACGGGGGCTTTATGTAGCGCAACATCCATGACTAGTTGGTCAAAGGCGCGGTTTGCGAAGGTTGCGTAGATGGCAACAACCGGGTGTAGCCCACCAAACGCCATACCCGCTGCGCTAGTAACTGCGTGCTGCTCTGCGATTCCCACGTCGAAGACACGGTCTGGAAACTTCGCAGCCATCTTGTCGAGTCCAACAGGAATCAACATCGCTCCAGTGAGGCCAACGACCTGCTCGTTTTCGCTGGCGATTGCGACCATTTCGTCGGCGAAAACCGATGTCCACGACGGCTTAGAACTAACGTCAAGTGATTTGCCGGTCAGCGGGTTGATTTGACCGACAGCGTGAAACTGATCTTCGTCGTTCATCATCGCCGGGTCGTAACCCTTACCCTTTTGCGTTATCGCGTGCACGATTACAGGGTTGCCGTACTTCTTTGCCTGCCTCAAGGCGGTTTCCATGGCTTTGAGGTCGTGTCCGTCAACCGGGCCGATGTACTTCATGTCGAGATTAGGAAACATACCCTTCGGCGTAACCGAGTTGAGCAGACCCTTGCCAGCTCCGCGAGCCGTTGAGTAGATCATGCGACCAACGAGACCGAACTTCTCAAAGAACGCACGAGAGAGCCGGTAAGCCTTGCGATAAATCTTTTCGGTGCGAATCTCGTTCAAATAGCGTGCGAGACCACCGATGGTAGGCGCGTAGCTGCGGCCGTTGTCGTTGACCACGATCACGAGGCGGCGGTCGTTGTCGTCGGTGATGTTGTTTAGCGCTTCCCAGGTCATACCACCGGTGAGCGCGCCATCGCCGACTAGCGCAACGACGTAACGATCGTTCTGCTTAGTGAGTTTGAACGCCTTGGCTATTCCGTCTGCCCAAGACAGTGAAGACGACGCATGCGAGCTTTCTACCACATCGTGAATCGACTCCGAGCGCTGCGGGTAACCAGCCACTCCACCCTTTTGACGAAGCGTGCTCAGATCTTGGCGACCGGTTAGCAACTTATGAACGTACGACTGGTGACCGGTGTCGAAGATGATGGGGTCGGAAGGTGAATGGAAAACCCTATGAATCGCGACGGTTGTTTCTACAACGCCCAGATTCGGGCCCAAGTGACCACCGGTAACCGATACAGACTCAACAAGTGTTTCGCGAATCTCGCCGCAAAGCTGCTCTAGTTGCTCGAAGCTCAAAGCATCGAGGTCTCTAGGACCTTTGATCGTTTGCAAGATTGCCATACTGGGTCTAACTGTCAAGGTTCAGCAGCTTATTCCTACGCAACGAGGCTTCGCAGAACGTACTGCAGAATGCCGCCATTGCGGAAGTAGTCGGCTTCACCAGGAGTGTCGATGCGAACCACGGCGTCGAATGAGACCGTCGTCTTGCCCACAGCCGAGTGCGCGCTTGGTCGAGCTGTTACTCGAACGGTCTTTGGGGTCACTCCATCGTTGAGAAGGACCACGTCTTGAATGTCGAAGATCTCAGTGCCGTCGAGCCCAAGCGATGCAGCGCTCTCTCTGACCGGAAACTGAAGCGGAAGAACACCCATACCGATGAGGTTGCTTCGGTGGATTCGCTCAAACGATTCGGTGATTACGGCTTTGACGCCAAGTAGGCTGGTGCCCTTAGCAGCCCAGTCACGAGACGAGCCTGACCCGTATTCTTTACCGGCGAGAATCACTAGTGGAATTCCGGCTTTTTGGTAACGCTCGGATGCGTCGTAAATGAACACCTGTGGAGCGTCAGCGTCGTTGAAGTCACGAGTGAAGCTACCCTCTACTCCAGGCAGCAGCTGGTTCTTGAGACGGATGTTCGCGAAGGTGCCGCGAATCATCACTTCGTGGTTACCGCGGCGTGAACCGTAGGAGTTGAAGTCTGCTCGCGCAACACCGTTGTCGGTCAGGTACTTACCGGCCGGAGAATCTGCCTTAATCGAACCAGCTGGGCTGATGTGGTCGGTGGTAACCGAATCGCCGAGCAAGGCAAGAACGCGCGCGCCCTCGATGTCGGTAACCGGTGTGGTTTCGAGTTTCATGCCGTCGAAGTAAGGCGGTTTACGAACATAGGTGCTCTTGGCATCCCACTCGAAGGTTGCTCCAACTGGTGTTGGCAGAGACTTCCAGCGTTCATCCCCGTCAAAGACCCCAGCGTATTGAGTGCGGAACATCTCGCTGTTGATTGAGCTATCGATGGTCTGCTGTACCTCTTCAGGGGTTGGCCAGATGTCGGCCAAGTAGACCGGGTTGCCTTCAAGATCATCGCCGAGTGACTCAGAGTCGAAATCGAAGTTCATTGTTCCGGCAAGCGCGTACGCGATAACGAGTGGCGGTGAAGCCAGATAGTTCATTTTTACGTCTGGGTTGATGCGCCCTTCAAAGTTTCTATTTCCAGAAAGAACGGCAGTAACCGCCAAGTCGTTCTCGTTAATCGCTGCAGAGATGTTTTCGTCCAACGGGCCCGAGTTGCCAATGCATGTCGTGCAGCCGTAACCAACCAAGTTGAAGCCCAGATCGTTCAAGGCTTCGGTCAAACCCGCTTTTTCGTAGTAAGAAGTTACGACCTTTGATCCGGGTGCGAGCGATGTCTTGACCCAAGGTTTTGCCTTGAGGCCCTTGGCAGATGCCTTAGCCGCTAGCAAACCGGCGGCAAGCATCACCGAAGGGTTGCTGGTGTTGGTGCATGAAGTGATAGAAGCAATGGTTACGTGACCGTTGTCAACGCTGAAATCTGTGCCTGAAACGCTGGTAGGCAAGGATGCCTCGCTGCTGTAGCTCGGCAACACCTCTGCGAACTTCTGCTTTGCTTCGCTGAGTTCGATGCGGTCTTGAGGGCGCTTAGGTCCGGCGATCGAAGGCACGACCGTCGACAGGTCGAGTTCGAGGTATTCGCTGAAAATTGGCTCGATTTCTGGGTTGTGCCATAGTCCCTGAGCCTTGGTGTAGGCCTCAACTAGAGCAATCTCTTCTTCGGAACGACCGGTGATTCTGAGGTAGTCGAGAGTTACCGAGTCGATCGGGAAGATCGCAACCGTGGATCCAAACTCTGGCGACATGTTGCCGATGGTTGCACGGTTTGCGAGGGGAACAGAAGATACGCCTGCGCCGTAGAACTCAACAAACTTGCCAACGACACCGTGCTTGCGCAACATCTCGGTGATCGTCAAAACAACGTCGGTTGCAGTCGCACCGGTTGGAATCTTGCCCGTGAGTTTGAAGCCGACAACTCGAGGAATCAACATTGAAACGGGCTGACCGAGCATTGCTGCCTCGGCTTCGATGCCGCCCACTCCCCAACCCAGAATGCCTAGGCCGTTAACCATGGTTGTGTGTGAGTCCGTGCCGACACAAGAGTCTGGGTAGGCCTGCAGCTCGCCGTTGACTTCGCGTGTCATTACGGTTCTGGCTAAGAATTCGATGTTGACCTGGTGCACGATTCCGGTGCCAGGTGGAACTACCTTGAAGTCGTCGAACGCAGTCTGCCCCCAGCGCAAAAATTGGTAACGCTCCGAGTTGCGCTCGTACTCAAGTTCAACGTTGCGCTCGAAGGCATCCTCGCGCCCTGCCACGTCGATCACGACTGAGTGGTCAATGACCATTTCTGCTGGAGCTAGCGGGTTGATGCGCTTAGGGTCTCCTCCGAGCGCTGCTACGGCCTCTCGCATGGTGGCTAGGTCGACGATGCATGGAACGCCGGTGAAGTCTTGCATAATCACGCGGGCCGGGGTGAACTGAATCTCGGTGTCTGGCTCGCTTTGCGGGTTCCAGGCAGCGAGTGCGTTGATGTGGTCGGCGGTGATGTTTGCGCCGTCTTCGGTGCGCAGTAGGTTCTCGAGCAGCACCTTGAGGCTAAAGGGCAGTCTGGCTGCATTGAGCTTGTCTAGGCGAAAGTAGCGGTAGCTCTTGTCGCCTACAGACAAGATGTCTGCTGCATTGAAACTGTTCACCTTTGACACGGATGCTCCTTAATTCGGTAACCCGTCAAAAATACCACTATGCAGAGGGCTTGTGCGCCTTACGCAACAGCAACCAGGTGAAGAAACACCACAGCGCAAAGGTAGGCAAGCCGAGGAGGAATTTCGCTATTCCGAGTGCGGCAATGTTGTTGGCGAAATAGAACGGCAGTTGCACACTGAGGCGCAGTATGTAAAGGCCAGACCACATAGCTGTCAGAAGAGCCATCTTGCGAAATGAAGACTTTTGCTTGCGCCATCCTGGTTCTAATTCCCCCAGCGATTGCAGTAGGTACCCGAACACCGGAAAACCAATCAGAACTGAAAGCCCTAATCCGCTTGCCCACAAGCCGTTCACCCAGAGGTCTTTTACGAAGAAATCTCCTGCGCCACCGCGAAGGGCCAGCCAAGCGGCCAAGCCGACGCCGAGAAGAGCGGCAATGGCATTCATGATCGGCTTACGCCTGATGATGTCTATGGTCAGAAAGATTGTTGTGAACGTAACAGCAACAATCACGCCAGCCGTCACGTTTGAGGTCAAGGTATAGGTGAACGAAAAGCTAAGCGGCGGAATCGCACTAGACACGACACCCAAAGCCCCGCCGAGGCTCTTGTAGAGCGAACGCACTGTGAGGCTTAGCTCGCCATCGGCGTCGGTTTCTAGACCGAGCCAGCGGTTGAGCCCTGATTCGCTCAAATCTGCCTCGGGGGCGCTACGTTGCCCGCCGGCAGCGCGAGGCTAAGCAGTTCGCGCGGTGGCATCGGGTCGTCTCCTCTATCGACGACTATCGACCGGTACACGGCTTCGATCTCATCGCGGGCAGCTGGGGTTTCTAGCGCGGCACCAGAGATCGATCCGCGCAGAAACCATCTCGGTCCATCAAGCCCGACGAAGCGCGTGACTTCGGTAAGGCTTGCAGCTTTCTTAGACACAGGGCCTGGAGTTACCAAGAGTCCGGTTCCGAGAGACGTTGTTTCTTCAACAACTTGCGCTCCCTGAGCAGCTAAGGTCTGCCCCAGTTGGCTGCGAACTTCGGGCCAGATCTCCTCAGACCTTGGAGTTGAGAACACCGAAACTTGCAAAGCCGAGTTTGCGATCTCGAGTGTCACTGCCACGAGCCTCTGCGTGTCTGGCTCGATCTCACCCTTGATAACCAAGTTTGGAATGTTGTTTGGAATCAAAATTCGTCCGAAGTCAATAAAGTTGCTTCGGTCTGCGAAGTTCGAAATGTCTAGTGGCCCGATGATTGGTACCGGACCGGTGCTGGAGTTGGTGTTCACGACTAGGCCTTACCAGTTGATCCGAAACCAGATTCGCCTCGGTGCGATTCGGGCAAGCGCTCTACAGAAACGAATCGTGCGCGTGAGACCTGTTGGATTAGCAGCTGGGCAATGCGGTCGCCCACTGCAATCTCAAACGGCTCGGTTGTTGTGTTGTAGAGAGTGACCATGAGTTCACCCCGGTAACCCGCGTCGATTGTGCCCGGAGTGTTTAGTACCGTGATGCCGTGTTTCAGCGCGAGGCCCGATCGGGGGTGCACTAACCCGACGTAGCCATCGGGTAATGCTATTGAGACTCCGGTTGTAACCAGAACTCTGCCCATGGCCGGAACAACGGTGTTTTGCGAGCTTCTGAGGTCTGCCCCTGCGTCGCCAGGGTGTGAGTAGTGCGGAAGCATCCGCTCATCACAGACAACCAATACGTCAACGGAATCACTCATGGCATAGAGCGTAATCTAGAAACATGCATACATCAGACAGCGCAACCGTTATCGAGTTCAGCGAGAAGGTCTACCCCTCTGCGTTATCGCTGCTGCCTGCAACACTGCTAACTCCGGGTGTGGCACTTGTCGCGTTGCCGTTCATGAATGTGCTGACCTCGTTGCTTCTCGGGCTTGGAACAACGGTTACGGCACTCGCCTTGAGCATTCTTGGCTCACCCACGGTCCAGCTGACTAAAGGTAAGGGCTCGCGCATTCTGCGAGTTGGCAAGGCTGCAATCGACATTAGTTTCATTACCAAAGCGAAGGTGATCGACTCAACTGGCAAGAGAGCGGCTCTAGGTACTGGATTGAGTTCACTTGCATTCGTACGCATACAAACAGGCGTGAAAGAACTAGTTCGCGTTGATATCAAGGATGCTTCGGACCCGACGCCCTACTGGATTTTTAGCAGCCGTCGAGGCCTGGAACTGAAAAAACTTCTAGAGGGTTAGCTCTCGCACTCGGTGCAAACAGGCCCGGTCTTCTTGTTCTTAGCCAAGAGACTGTGGTGCTTCACGATGAAGCATTCCGAACAGGTGAATTCGTCTTCCTGCGGAGGTAGCACAACAACTTCTAGATCTTCAGCAATAACCTCGTGACCGAGAATTCCTTCGCCGTGTTCAGAGTCGTCGATGTCGGGAGAGCTCGCGATCTTTTCGGGGATGCGCTCCTTGATTGCCTCGAGCGACTCGGTATCGTCGTCGGACTTTCTAGGTGCGTCGTAATCGGTAGCCATGCCAACCTTTCGTTTCGCTCGATGTCTAAGCGCGCATAGTTTCACCCATAACATGCGATAAAGCAAATACATACACGGCATTTCTTTTGAGTTCTCAAGAAACGCTCAAAAAACCGACTTTCGGCACACCGAAGAAATTGCTCAGCATTACCGCGTTGCGCTGGCAAACTAGGGGCAGAACTGGAGGTTCAGATGCGCGACCTAAGGCTGGTTACCAGCGACGAGAACGGCATTACTTTAGAAAGTCTCGATGGCGAGAAGTTCAAACTTCAAGTTGACGATGCGGTCAAGGCTGCTGTACGCGCATCGGGCGCAAAGCCTGAGGGAGCGTCACAGCTAACCCCCCGCGACATCCAAGACCTAGTGCGTTCAGGTCTAACCATTGACGAGATCGTCGCGCAATCTGGCGCTGATGCGCATTTCGTAGAAACTTTTGCGCTGCCGGTACTCGATGAGCTTGAACACATGGTTGCGAGCGCGAGAAGTGTCAGACTCACCATTCCTGGCGACCGCTTCAGCGATGATAGCCAAATTGAGTTTGGCGAACTTGTCGATCGCAGACTCACCGACAACGGGGCTACGCAAATCACCTGGTCTAGCAAGCGTGGTGAGTCAGCCATTTGGCTGGTAAGCGTTGCCTTCGAACTTGGCGGTAACTTTGGTGTGGCCGCATGGCTGTTTGATCCACGCAAGGTTG
Source organism: Micrococcales bacterium (assembly GCA_947448975.1). Classification (GTDB taxonomy): domain Bacteria; phylum Actinomycetota; class Actinomycetes; order Actinomycetales; family Microbacteriaceae; genus Rhodoluna. The sequence goes on from CANFPR010000006.1 coordinate 12,564, forward strand.
AACTAACCGCAGAAGACGAAACCGCTAGCGCACTTTCTGTTCTAGACGGCAACCCAGGTCCGTTACCTAAGTCTCGGTTCGCTACCGAGCCACCTGCAGCCTTCCGCAAGCCTCAGCAAAGCGAAAAACCAGCCTCTGCGCCGGCGAGCAAGCCTACAGTTGCTCCGGTTATTGACATCGCTGCAGCCAGGGATGCCCAGGCTGAAGCCCCGGTCGAGCAAACTGCAGTGGAACCAGAGCCCCAAGAAGATGCACCTCTGGCAGAAATTAGCCCAGCCGAGCCAGTGGTGATGAACGTAACCACACTTCAGTTCAAAGCGGAGCCGGTCGAGACTACATCTGGACCAGAAGAAAACGCGATCGAAGCCGAACCAGAGTCAGAACCCACAGAGACTGTCGATTACCTAGAGGTCGTCGAAATCGCGGAGGTGCTTGAGGTTGATGAACTACAAGATGCAACGACGACCATCGACATCGTCGATGAGCCAGCTATAGAAGATATTCCTGCCGTAGACATTTCGGCTGATTCATCAACCGAAGACGTCTCCGAGCCGACTGAACCACCAACATCTACCGGCTCAATAGGCCTGCCGAAAAAAGGGCGGGCATCTATGCCAACCTGGGATGAAATCGTCTTCGGCACTAAAACTGACGACTAGCTCTTAAAAACCTGCGGTAATCAGAGGAATTCGAGTTTCTCGATCGGTCAGTGATCCGTGGTGACCAATCATGCGCATCGATGAAGGCTTGGCCGTTCTGCGGTCGTAGAAAGCAATTGCATCTTTAGCTAGAAGAACCAAATCTGGAATCGCGCGATCAGTTGCTGGGGTTCCCTGCCATCCCGACTCAACCAGTTCAGGCCAGGTGCAAACATAAGCAGTAGTTCCAAGCTCAGTCGAAAGAGCGTGCTGCAGTTTTTCGGTAGAAGAAGAATCCCTCAGATAAATATAGGCGCAGCGCGTGTCGCCTGCTGTTATGAAACTCGCACCCTTCAAACTATCAAGCTGTTCTAGGTAAACGTGATTCGTTGGCTCAATGTCAACCATGCCGTGATCTGCGGTCACTATTACGCCAGTTGAGCTGGCAAAACCCGCGTTGGCATATGCAGAATCGAGGGCTTCGAGTTGCGCAATCCAGGCATCAGACGCGCACCCGAAGCGGTGCCCAGCTTGATCGAGTTCTGGCACATAAACATAGATGACTGCACCGGCTGTCTTTGACAAACCTGCCGCCCTAACCAGGCGGTTAGCAAGATCGTCTTCACCCACAAATCGAGCGGTCGGCATGGTGAGTTTTGTAAAACCTGATCTCTCGTAAAGGGCAGGCGACACCACCGTGATGTCGTGCCCCTCCGAAAAGGTGTTGTAACTTTTCCAGTCCGCCGGGTTTGATTTGGTCTGTTCCCAACCAGACAGCAGATTGGTTGAGACGGAGTCTCCCTTATCAACCACGTTGTAGCCGATCAAGCCGTGCGACCCAGCTCGCAAGCCGGTGGCAAGTGTGACGAGGCCAAGAACAGTTGTGCTTGGGCATTCTGAGCGCAGGCTTTTTGGGTTCGTCTTCCAAACCCTCATAAGATTCGGCGCGTGACCCGCGAAATCTTCCAAATTATGAACGCCGAGACCGTCAACCAAAATAACGACGGCTGATTTAACCGTGCGAAGGGAAAGCCCGTTTGGTTGCCCCTTAGTTGCTGCGATGGCACTTGCCAACACAAGGCTCAATCTCCCGACATCCTTGGGAGCCGCAGGTATCCTCGTATTCGTCATCACAGCAAGTTTGCCACAGTGGCATTTTCGAAAGCACAATGAACGCTGAAATAGATCCAAACGAACGAATCGTCGATATCGACCTGACTGCTGAAATGCAGGATTCGTTTCTCGAGTATTCCTACTCGGTCATTTACGCGCGTGCGCTTCCAGATGCCAGAGATGGGCTGAAGCCCGTTCATCGCAGAATCATCTACCAGATGGGCGAGATGGGCCTTCGGCCAGATCGAGGCCACGTCAAGTCTGCACGCGTCTCTGGCGAAGTTATGGGTAAGTTGCACCCACACGGCGACGGTGCAATCTACGACGCCATGGTTCGCATGGCGCAACCGTTCACTCTGCGAGTGCCGCTGATTGACGGACACGGTAACTTTGGGTCGCTAGACGATGGCCCGGCGGCAGCGCGATATACAGAAACACGCCTCTCCCCTGCCTCACTACTTATGAACGAGGGGCTCGACGAAGATGTTGTCGACTTCAAGCCCAACTACGACGCCCAGCTAAGCGAACCCGAAGTATTGCCGGCCGCTTTTCCGAACCTCCTGGTGAACGGTTCATCTGGAATTGCCGTTGGTATGGCTACAAACATGCCGCCGCACAACTTGCGCGAGGTAGTCGCAGCGGCAATACACCTTCTTGAGAACCCTGAGGCAACGACGGCCGATCTCATGAAGTTCGTTCCCGGCCCCGATCTTCCTGCAGGCGGCATCATTGTTGGGCTAGACGGCATTCGAGAGGCGTACGAAACGGGTCGAGGCATCTTTAAGACTCGAGCCAGAGTAAACGTCGAATCGGTTGGCCCGCGCAAAATGGGCATCGTGGTTACCGAACTCCCCTTCTTAGTCGGACCCGAAAAGGTAATCGAAAAAATCAAGGACGGCGTCAACAACAAGAAGCTTGTTGGAATCTCAGACGTTACCGACCTCACCGACCGCACCAACGGACTACGCCTAGTTATAGAGCTCAAGACCGGTTTTGATCCACAGGTGGTTCTCGATCTGCTTTACCGATACACACCGATGGAAGACTCCTTCGGAATCAACAACGTCACGCTCGTAAACGGTCGCCCAAACACCCTGGGCTTGCGCGATTTGCTAGGTGTCTACCTAGCTCATCGCATAACCGTAACTCGACGCAGAAGCAAGAACCGCCTAGGTAAGCGCGAAGCTCGCCTGCACCTTGTAGATGGTTTGCTCATCGCGATTCTCAGCATCGACGAAGTCATCCAGGTGATTCGTTCGAGTGATGAGGTTGACGAAGCGCGAAGCAAACTCATGAGCGTTTTCGAACTCACCGAGATTCAAGCGGAATACATTCTTGAGCTTCGACTGAGGCGTCTAACCAAGTTCTCAAAGATCGAACTCGACGCCGAGCGCGAGAAACTCCAGTCGGAAATTGCAGAGCTTCGGGCGATTCTTTCGAACGATCAAATGCTTCGCAATCTCGTTAGCCAAGAACTTACTCATGTTGCAGAAACCTACGGCGACGCGCGTCGCACCACGCTTCTCAACGAGGGTGAAGTTGCCAGGCCAACCTCGAGTGCGAAGACACCGACAACCTCTGCAGAACTCGCCGACACAGAAACGATAGTCGGCCTCACCGCTTCAGGCTTGCTCGCTAGGTTCTCAAGTGTGGGGCAAACAGAACCTACCAAACGTAAAAAGCATGATGTGATGGCTTGCACTATTACAACCACGACTCGCTCAGACATCGGAGCCGTAACTAGCCGCGGTCGAATCATCCGTGTACACGTTGGCGATGTGCCAACGTCGGGTGACTTCTTCGATGGCGGGGCCGCGGTCAAAGCCTCGGAATTCTTTGGTTTAGCCAAAGACGAGGTTCTGTTGACTGTTCTTGACCTCAACACCGATGCTGAGCTTGTCATTGGCTCTGCGCAAGGCGTTGTAAAGCGCGTTGTGGCAGACTACCCAACCAAACCGGAGTTCGAAATCATCTCGTTCAAGCCCGACGACAAGTTGGTTGGAGCCGCAGTGGCTGGCGATGCATCCAGATTCGTCTTCGTAACCAGTGATTCGCAAGTTCTGGCCTTCGCCTCTGACGCAGTCAGAGCGCAGGGCCGCTCTGCTTCGGGTGTCGCTGGAATCAACCTCGGCGCAGGCGCAAAAGTTATCTTCTTCGGTGTAGAACCAAGCGCTGAGTCTTGGCTAGTCACGGCCGCAAACTCATCGGCCGCACTACCTGGCACAGATTCCGGCAGCATCAAAGTCACCGCGCTTGAGGAGATTCCTTCTAAGGGGCGCGCAACCGGTGGTGTTCGAGGTCACAAGTTCGTGAGAAATGAAGATCAGTTGTTCTTCGCTGGAATCACCGCGAAAGAGCCTCTGGCATGCTCTTTCGACGGAAAGGCCGTCGACCTACCTCAACCCGCAAAGCGCGATGCGAGTGGCACTGTGGTTGCCCAGGTAATCTCGGGAGTCGGCTTTCAACTACTTCAGTAAGTGGGCCTGCTAGTCGAAGAAAACTAAGCGTCTAGCTTCTCGACATCAAAAGCATCGGCGCTGTCGATAATGAAATCACGTCTAGGTGCAACTTCGTTACCCATGAGTAGTTCAAACATTTTCTCAGCAGCAATCGCGTCTTCAACTCGTACGCGACGCAGAGTGCGCCTAGATCGATCCATGGTGGTTTCAGCAAGCTGATCGGCATCCATCTCGCCGAGGCCCTTGTATCGCTGAATAGGCTCTTGATATCTGCGGCCCTGGCTCTTTAGTTTGGCAAGGAGGTTTTCGAGCTCAGCCTGGCTGTAGGTGTAGACGACCTCGTTGGGCTTGCTACCGGCGTTCACGATGCTCACCCGATGTAGTGGCGGAACCGCCGCGTAAACTCGCCCAGCCTCTACGAGAGGCCGCATGTATCTGAAGAAGAGCGTGAGTAGCAAAGTGCGAATGTGTGCGCCATCGACGTCTGCGTCGCTCATCAAGATGACTTTGCCGTACCTCGCGGTATCTAGGTCGAAAGATCGACCACTGCCAGACCCAATCACCTGGATAATCGATGCACACTCGGTATTCGAGAGCATGTCGCTAACCGAAGCCTTTTGTACGTTCAGGATCTTTCCGCGAATCGGCAATAGCGCTTGGTATTCACTGTCGCGAGCTAGCTTCGCGGTTCCAAGTGCGGAGTCGCCCTCCACGATGAAAAGCTCGCTAACCTCGGTTTCTTGCGTGCGACAATCGACGAGCTTTGTTGGCAGCGAAGACGACTCCAGCGCGTTCTTGCGTCGTTGAGTTTCTTTGTGTGTGCGTGCGGAGATGCGAGATTTCATCTCGGCAACTACTTTTTCTAACAGCAGTGCCGACTGAGCCTTGTCGTCGCGCTTCGAGGAATCGAATCGCTCGTTTAGTGCCTTGGCCACGATGTTCGAGACGATGTTGCGCACTGCAGGTGTACCAAGAATCTCTTTGGTCTGACCTTCAAATTGCGGTTCGGCGAGACGCACCGTTACCACCGCCGTTAGACCGGCAAGGATGTCTTCTTTCTCAACCTTGTCGTTGCCCACTTTGAGTCGACGCGCGTTAGCGTCAATTTGCGCGCGCACCGATTTCATAAGCGCCTGCTCAAAGCCTGCTACGTGTGTTCCACCCTTGGGAGTGGCGATGATGTTGACGAACGACTTAACCTCGGTGTCGTAGCCTGTGCCCCATCGAACAGCAACATCAACCTCACATTTGCGAGTAACTTCGCGGCTTTCCATGTTGCCAGCTTCATTGAGCACAGGAACGGTCTCGACGAACTCCGCGGCTCC
>CANFPR010000007.1 GCA_947448975.1 Micrococcales bacterium
TTCCTAATCGACACGGTTGGTCCGAACGCCGGTAAGCACGTCTTCATCGAGATGAACCCACGTATTCAGGTTGAGCACACGGTTTCTGAAGAGATCACCGACATCGACCTGGTGCAGAGCCAGATGCGCATTGCATCGGGTGAATCGCTGCCCGAACTAGGCCTCAGCCAAGACAACATCACCATGCACGGATTCGCCGTGCAGTGCCGAATCACCACCGAAGACCCAGCTGCCGGTTTCAGACCCGACACCGGAAAGATCACCACCTACCGTTCACCGGGCGGTGCCGGCATTCGCCTAGACGGCGGCACCATCTCGGCAGGCAGCGAGGTAAGCCCTTACTTTGACTCGCTGCTGGTCAAGTTGATTGCCAAGGGTAAAGACTTTCCTACCGCCGTTATTCGTGCCCGTCGCGCTCTAGCCGAGTTCCGCATCCGTGGTGTGTCTACCAACATTGCGTTCTTGCAGGCCGTCATGGCTGACCCAACCTTTGCCAGCGGCGACCTGAGCACCTCGTTTATCGATGAGCGCCCGCAGCTGTTTACTGCAGCGCCTTCAAAAGACCGCGGAACCAAGATTCTCACCTGGCTAGCCGACGTAACCGTCAACCAGCCTTACGGACCACGCAACGGGCGGGTATCACCGTCGCTCAAGCTTCCGAAGCTCGACCTAACCGTGCCGCCACCAGCGGGCTCGCGTCAGTCACTCCTCGAACTTGGACCCAAGGCCTTTGCAAAGAAACTTCGCGACCAGCAGCAGGTGGCAATCACCGACACCACTTTCCGCGACGCGCACCAGTCGCTGCTTGCTACCCGCGTTCGCGGACGCGACCTGGTTCAGGTTGCACCTTACGTGGCTCGCCTGACTCCTCAACTGCTATCGGTTGAGGCATGGGGAGGGGCTACCTACGACGTTGCCCTGCGATTCCTGGGCGAAGACCCTTGGGAAAGACTTGCTGCCCTCCGCGTGGCAATGCCAAACCTCTGCATTCAGATGCTGCTGCGCGGCAGAAACACCGTAGGCTACACGCCTTACCCAACCGAAGTTACCGATGCCTTCGTAAAAGAAGCGGCCGCCACCGGAGTCGACATCTTCAGGATTTTCGATGCGCTCAACGACGTTGAACAGATGCGTCCTGCCATCGAAGCCGTATTGCGCACAGAAACCGCGCTCGCCGAAGTTGCCATTTGCTATACCGGCAACCTTCTTGACCCGGCCGAAGACCTCTACACACTCGATTACTACCTGGCGCTCGCCGAGCAGATCGTTGCCGCCGGAGCCCACATCCTGGCCATCAAAGACATGGCCGGACTTCTTCGCCCAGCAGCTGCTGCGAAGCTCGTGAAGGCCTTGCGCGAACGATTTGACCTGCCTGTTCACTTGCACACTCACGACACCGCAGGCGGTCAGCTAGCCACACTGATGGCGGCAATCGATGCCGGTGTCGACGCGGTCGACGTTGCCTCAGCGCCGATGGCCGGAACCACCAGCCAGCCTTCGGCTTCGGCTCTGGTGGCAGCCCTCGCCAACACCGATCGCGATTCAGGCATTCCACTCGACTCCGTCACCGCTCTAGAGCCTTACTGGGAAGACGTTCGACTGGTCTATTCGCCTTTCGAATCGGGCCTACCCGGCCCAACCGGTCGCGTCTATAAGCACGAGATTCCGGGCGGTCAGCTTTCGAACCTACGCCAGCAGGCCATTGCGCTAGGCCTCGGAAACCAGTTTGAGCGAGTCGAAGACATGTATGCCGCGGCCAACCGCATTCTCGGCCGCCCAACCAAGGTGACTCCGTCGTCGAAGGTGGTAGGCGACCTCGCTCTGCACCTCGTTGCCGTTGGTGCCGACCCAGATGACTTCGCCGAAAACCCGCAAAACTACGATGTGCCAGATTCGGTTATCGGCTTCATGGCCGGCGAACTCGGTGATCTACCGGGTGGCTGGCCAGAACCGTTCCGCACCAAGGTGCTGCAGGGCAAGAACCCGAAGTTTGGCTTGACCAAGGTTGCCGAAGAAGACCTTGCCAAGCTCACCTCGGATGATGCGCGACTTCGTCGTTCGACGCTAAACCGACTGCTGTTCCCTGGCCCAACCGCCGACTTTGAGAAGGCTCGCGAGAACTTCGGCAACCTAGATCAGGTTGACACCGTTGATTACCTCTTCGGGCTCGAGCAGGGCAGAGAGCACGTTGTGCAGATCACCAAGGGAATTCGCCTTTACGTGGGTCTCGAAGCGATTGGAACTCCAGACGCCAAGGGCTTCCGCACCGTTATGGCAACCCTCAACGGTCAACTTCGCCCAATCAACATCCGTGACCGCAAAATTTCTGCCGATGTGCCTCAGTCTGAGAAGGCTGACCCGAAGAACCTAAACCACGTTGCTGCCCCATTCCAGGGCGTGGTGACCATTCAGACGGTTGAAGGCGCGCACGTCGAAATCGGTCAAGCCGTGGCAACCATCGAAGCTATGAAGATGGAAGCCACGATCACCGCAAGCAGTGCTGGAGTGGTGCGTCGCATTGCGATTGGCAAAACCCAGAGCGTTGACGCCGGAGATTTGCTACTGGTGGTTGAAGCCGAATAAATCGGCGCAGCCTCGGGTAGACTTTCGAGAGCAATTCATCTTTCGCTGTTCGACCAAATTGGGAGTGTCATGGGCTTTATTGACAAGAACGAAGACGGTCTAGACAACGGCCAAACCGAAGCTAACGAAATCGAGCGCACTCATTCGCTCGCCGACTCGGCCGTCGATGCTGGCACCGTAGACGTAGCACCGGCAACCGCGAGCGTTGAGATCATCCGTGAAGAACGTGCCGTGATCGAAGCGCCAATCGAGGCACAGCCCGTTTCGCGCCGCACCAACTACACCCGCCGCGACAGCCTGCGTGGCGAGGCATTCGACCAGCCAGAACCGGCTGCAATGCTCACCGCCGACCGCCTAATCGACTCCACCAAGCGCAACCGACCAGCCCCTGAGTCGGGCTTCAGACGCTTTCTTTACTTTGTTACGCTCAAGACCTTTAACCTTGGTGACTCAGCCAAGGTGCGCGCCCGCAAGGCAATCGATGCCCGCATCGGTGCTTCGCTAGATGGCCGCGCGAAGTTTGTTCCAGTGCTAACCCGTAAGGGTGGAGTTGGAAAAACCACCGTCACCACTCTGCTGGGTATGGCGCTCTCGCTATCGCGTGAAGACCGTGTTATTGCTATCGATGCAAACCCAGACCGCGGAACCCTGGCCGAGCGCGTGAGCAAGTCAACGCGTTTCACCGTGCGAGACGTGGTTAACCGCGCCGCCGCTATCGATGGTTTCACCGACTTTTCAACCATGGTTTCGAGAGACATTACTCGCCTCGACGTTTTGGCATCAGACCCAGACCCGATGCTTTCAGAAGCGTTCGACGAAGGAGACTACAACGTCGTTGCCGACATGGCAGCGCGCTATTACTCGATCGTTCTAACCGACTGCGGTACCGGTATCGTGCACTCGGTGATGCGCCCTACGCTGCAGCGTGCAAGCGGTCTGGTTATCGTCTCGGGCGGTTCGGTAGACGAGGCTCGCCTCGCATCTGAGACCCTAACCTGGCTCGAAGCCAACGGTTACGGCGACCTGGTTCGTAACTCGGTGGTCGCCCTCAACACTGCAACCCAGGCCACCCAGCTGGTGAAGCTCGACGAGATTGAGCAGCACTTCAAGACTCGAGTGCGTCACGTTGTTCGAATTCCTTACGACCCAGCGCTAGCCGCCGGCTCGGTTATCAAGTTCTCTAGTTTGCGCAAAGCCACACAAGAAGCAGCCCGCGAACTCGCCGCCATCGTGGTTGATGGTCTCGTCGCACAAGGCTAGCCTTGGCCGTTAGAGAAATTCGCTTACTGGGCGACCCTATTCTGAAGAGCGTTTGCTCAGAGGTCACCGATTTCGATCAAGCCACTTCGTTGGTTGCCGACCTTCTCGAAACCACGCAACTGCCAGGCCGCGCCGGTGTTGCGGCAAATCAAATTGGTGTCGGGCTTCGCGCCTTCAGCTTTAACGTAAACGGGCATCTTGGCTACCTAATCAACCCAAAAATCGTTGAAACCAGCGGTGAACCCGAGTTGCTAGACGAAGGCTGCCTATCGGTTCCGGGCCTCTGGCACAAAACACCGCGGTATCCTCGCGCAATCGCAGAGGGACAGTTGCTCGATGGTTCAACCATTCGAATCGAGGGCTCGGGGCTCTTGGCTCAAGCGTTGCAGCACGAATGCGACCACCTAGACGGAATGGTCTATCTAGATCGACTAGAACTAGAAGAACGCAGAAGCGCCATGCGAAAGCTTCGCGAAACCGATTGGTTTATGAAGTAACTTGCAGTTCGGCGTTTAGCCGTTTACTGCAGCTTCGACCGTAGATGGCCCGGTGCCGTAAATCTCATCGACCACGGGCGAGAAGTCTTTGAGAACCTGCGCCCGCTTGATCTTTAGAGACGGCGTGAGGTGACCCGATTCTTCGGTCAGCTCGGATTGAATGATCACGAACTTTCGAATCGACTCGGCCTTAGACACCGATACGTTTACCTGGTCGACTGCGCGTTGAACTTCGTCGAGCACAAGCTTTGACTTTGAAGCCTCGGCAACGGTCATGGTTTTGTCTCCGCCATTATTTGCTAGCCAGATTGGTAGCATCTCGGCGTCGAGCGAAATGATGGCTGCGATGAACGGCTGACGGTCTCCGATCACCACTGCTTGACCGATCAGCGGATTAGCGCGCAGTGGGTCTTCGAGCGGTGCTGGGGCAACATTCTTGCCTCCGGCAGTAACCAGAAGTTCCTTTTTGCGACCGGTAATTTGCAAGAAGCCAGTTTCGTCGAGCTCGCCGATGTCTCCGGTGTGCAGCCAGCCATCGGTGATTGTCTCTGCGGTGGCTTCGGGGTTTCTCCAGTAGCCGCGAAGCAGGTTGTAACCGCCGAGCAGAATCTCACCGTCATCCGCGATTTTTACGCTGGTACCAGGCAGGGCGTAACCGACCTTGCCGATCTTTACGTTGTTTGGGCGGCCGATGGTTGCCGGAGCTGTGGTTTCGGTTAGACCGTAACCCTCGAGCACCGTCAAGCCGATTGCTCGGTAGAAGTGACCTAGTCGTTCACCTAGAGGGCCACCGCCTGAGATTGCGAACTTCACGTTGCCACCCATAGCGGCACGCAGCTTTTTGTAGACGAGGGCATCGAACAGTTTGTGCTGCAAGTTGAGTTTGGCTGGCACGCGACCCGCCTCGTTGGCGCGAGACCAAGCGATAGCGACATCTACAGCCTTGTGAAAAATCTTGCCTTTGCCGGCGGCTTCGGCCTTCTGCTCGGCTGTGTTGTAGACCTTTTCAAAAACGCGTGGCACCGCAAGCAAGAAGTTTGGTTTGAAGCTGACCATACCTGGGCCGACGTTTTTCGCGTCTGGCTGGTGGCCAACCTTGACGCCAACATGCACCGCGATTACTTCGATGAAGCGGGCAAACACGTGCGCCAGGGGCAAGAACAACAAAGTCGAAGTGCCTTCCCAGAGCACCTCTGGAAGCTCGATCTGCGCGTTGCGCGAGAGTTCAACGAAACCTCGGTGGGTCAACTCGCAACCCTTTGGCTTACCGGTGGTACCCGAGGTGTAGATAATGGTAGCCAGGTCTGCTAGGCCAGCAGCACTGCGGCGTTTTTCAACCTGCTCATCGGTAACCTCTAGACCAGACTCAATCAAACGGTCGACGGCGTCGTTGTCGATGCGCCAAACATTGCGCACCAGGGGAGTACTTGCCTTGATTTGGTTGTAACGATCCTGATGTTCTTGCGATTCAATCCAGAGCGCAACCGAGTCGCTGTTCGAGAGAATCCACTCCAGCTGAGCAGGTGCGGAGGTTTCGTAAACCGGCACCGAAACGGCACCGGCATACCAAATGGCAAAGTCAATGAGAGACCACTCAAATCTTGTTCGCGACATGATGGCAACGGCCTGGCCGGGTTGAACGCCGCTGGCAATCATTCCCTTGGCTAGGGCGACGACGCGCTTCTGAAAATCTTCTGCCGTGATGTCAACCCAAATGCCGTTAGCGTCTTGCTCGGCGTAAAGGGGAAGCTTGGGGGTTGCTTTGACCCGCTCAATGAGCAGGTTCGTAATGTTGTCGGTTTCATCAGAAATGATGTGCGCCGGAATCTCGTAGGTTTGCATCTTTGCTCCCGCTCGGTTACTGGGTAAAGCCTATTTGCTTGGCTCGGTAGAACACGGGCAAATTAGGTGTGAAATCGGGGGAAGTTTTTTGTACCTCTTTGGCTAAACTTACACAGATAGCAGGCTCAATACTCAAAAAAAGGCAAAAATGCACGCGGTAGGAATCGACATCGGTGGCACCAAGATTGCCGGAGCGCTGGTCGACGAGCAGGGCAACATCATTCGAGAGACTCGAGTGCCGACTCCCGCGCACGATGCCGATGCCATTGCCGATGCAGTGGTTGCGCTCATCCGTGAACTTTCAGACGGCGTTGAAGTCGGAGCAGCGGGTGTGGCAGCGGCCGGTTTTGTCGATGCGGAACGCGCCAACATCGTTTACGCGCCAAACCTCTCGTGGCGCAATGAGCCAATCAAAGCCAAGATTCAGGCACGACTAGACATTCCAGTGTTCATCGAAAACGACGCTAACGCCGCCGGCTGGGCCGAGTTTCGTTTTGGTGCCGGCGTTGGAGCAAAGCACGTTGTAATGCTCACGATCGGCACCGGAGTTGGCGGCGCAGTCATCGTCGACGGTCACCTGCTTCGCGGAGGCTTCGGCTTGGCCGCAGAACTCGGCCACGTGCCGCTGAACGGTGGCGACCGCCCGTGTGGCTGCGGCCAGACCGGATGCATCGAGCCTTACGGTTCGGGTACAGCGCTGTTGAAGTCAGCGAAAGAACTGGTTGAATCGGGCGACCCTAAGGGCGCCAGACTCGCCGAATTAGCTGAAGAAGCTGGTGAGCTCACCGGAGCGCAGGTTTACCAAGCGATTACCGAAAACGATTCGGCCGCCTTGGAGCTATTGGCTAATCTGGGTGCCGCGTTGGGCAAGACCGTGGCCGGCATTTGTGCCGTGCTCGACCCAGAAGTTGTAATCATCGGTGGGGGAGTTAGCGCCGCTGGTGATCTTCTACTCAACCCGATCAGAGAAAGCTACCTGCGACACCTGTCGGCTGCGGCCTACCGCCCGCACGTGCGCTTCGCGATCGCTGAATTCGTAAACGATGCTGGCGTCGTCGGCGCTGCCGACCTCGCCCGACGCGAACTTGGCACGCTGTAAACTTTAAGTTCGCTCGAATCGAGTTGCAGACCTAAGAAAAGCGGGAGGTATCGTGGCTTATTTCATCTTGAAATCGCTGATTCTCGGCCCGTTGCTGCGCTTACTGTTTCGCCCTTGGGTGCGAGGCATGCAAAACATTCCGAGTAATGGCGCGGCGATTCTTGCCAGCAACCACCTTTCGTTCAGCGACTCGATCTTTCTTCCGCTGCAGACCCGCCGCCCGGTGGTCTTCTTGGCAAAATCTGAATACTTCACCGGCAAGGGGCTCAAAGGCGCATTGACTCGCTGGTTCTTCAAATCAACCGGTCAGTTGCCAATCGACCGCTCAGGCGGAAAGGCATCGGAGGCTTCGCTAAACACGGGTCTCAAAGTGCTGGCTCAGGGGCAGTTGCTCGGCATTTACCCCGAAGGCACTCGCAGCCCAGATGGTCGCCTATTTCGCGGTCGCACCGGAATTGCCCGCATGGTTCTCGAAGCCAAGGTGCCGGTTATTCCGGTAGCCATGATCGACACCGAAAAGGTTCAGCCAATCGGTAAACGTCTGCCGCGCATCCGTCGCATTGGAATCATCGTTGGCGAACCACTCGACTTCTCGAGGTTCACCGGCATGGAAGGCGATCGCATTGTTTTGCGCGCCATCACCGATGAAATCATGTATGAACTCATGAAGTTGAGCGGCCAAGAATATATCGATGTCTACGCCACCTCGATGAAGAAACCTAAACCAAGCGCAGTCAGGAAAGCAGAGTAATGAACGAACCAGTAGTCGCAGCCGATCCAGCGGTTCTCGCGGGGCTCGACAACTATGTCAACCTGCCTGCAGCTCAGCAACCAATCTGGCCAGACCAGGCTGCTGTGTCGTCTGCTCGCGCAGAACTTTCGAAGCTACCTCCGCTGGTTTTTGCCGGTGAAGTAGATATTTTGCGCACCCGCCTGGCGGCGGCAGCCGAAGGCAAAGCGTTCTTGCTTCAGGGCGGTGACTGCGCCGAGACTTTTGCCGACGCAACCGCCGACCGCATTCGCAACCGCGTCAAGACCCTTCTGCAAATGGCGGTTGTGCTCACCTACGGCGCATCGCTTCCGGTTATCAAGATGGGTCGAATGGCTGGGCAGTTCGCCAAGCCTCGCTCATCGAACGATGAGACCCGCGAAGGTGTCACGCTTCCTGCCTACCGCGGTGACGCCGTCAACGGTTACGACTTCACCACCGAGTCGAGAACCGCCAACCCTCAGCGACTGCTGAGCGCGTACCACACCAGCGCTTCGACCCTCAACCTGATTCGTGCCTTCACCCAGGGCGGTTTCGCCGACCTACGCTCGGTTCACGAATGGAACAGCGGGTTCACCAACAACCCGGCCAACGCTCGTTACGAATCGCTGGCCAAGGAAATCGACCGTGCCATCAAGTTCATGGCTGCCTGCGGCGCCGACTTCGATGCCCTAAAGACCACCGAATTCTACGTAAGCCACGAAGCTTTGCTGTTCGACTACGAACGCCCGATGACTCGAATCGACTCACGAACGGGAACCCCTTACGACACATCAGGGCACCTGGTTTGGATCGGTGAGCGTACTCGTCAGCTCGATGGTGCTCACGTAGATTTCATGTCGCGCATTCGCAACCCGATTGGTGTAAAGCTCGGACCGAGCACCTCAACCGATGATGTGCTTGCCCTGATTGACAAGCTCGACCCAAACCGCGAGCCAGGTCGTCTTACTTTCATTAGTCGCATGGGTGCGCCTAAGATTCGCGAAGCGCTGCCTCGTTTGGTCGAGGCCGTACGCGACGCGGGCGCAAAACCGTTGTGGATCACCGACCCGATGCACGGCAACGGAATCACCACCAAGAATGGCTACAAATCCCGCCGATTCGACGACGTCATGGATGAGGTTCGTGGCTTCTTTGAAGTTCACCGCGCAGCCGGAACTGTACCCGGTGGTATTCACGTTGAGTTGACCGGTGATGACGTTGCCGAATGTCTCGGCGGTTCTGAGCACATTGACGAAGCGACACTCGAAGAACGTTACGAGTCGCTCTGCGACCCTCGTTTGAACCACTCGCAGTCGCTCGAATTGGCTTTCCTCGTTGCAGAGGCGCTCTCTAACCGCTAAACGGTTTGTGATTGGCTATCGGCTAACTATGGTGACTTTGTCGCCACGGTGCAGCACGGTTCCAGCTGGCACCGAAACCGACTTGACCCGGTAGATACCCCACTTGGTACTGAGTTTGTCGGTATCAACCACAACCACGAGTCCAATCGCCTTCAAGGCCGACTGAGCTGCCGCGATTGTTTCTCCAACCACCTTGGGCATCGTCACTCGATCTGATCCCTTAGAAACCGTTAGTTCGACACTGCCGTTTTCGCCGAGCGGTTGAGTGAGCGGAACCAGCGAAATAACCTGACCGGCCGGCACCGTATCTGAGTACTCGGTCTTTACCGAATCGACTGTGAGCCCGGCCGTGGTTAGCAGTGCGACTGCGGCTTCTTGAGTGATGCCCGCCACCGAAGGAATCGGGCCAAGAGAAACCTTTAGCGTTACCGAGCTGCCAGCGGCAATCTTCTTCGAGTCGGAACCCGTGTAATCGAATACGGTTCCGGCCGCGGCATCGTTGAACCAGGCGTCGGCTCCACCAAACACAAAACCAGCCTTGGTTATCTCGATGGTTGCTTCGGCAAGGTTCTTTCCAATCAAGCTTGGCACAGCCTTCAACTCCGGCCCAAGCGACACGACGAGCTTTAGGTTGCCGCCAGAGAATACGAGTGCACCAGCGGCCGGCTCGCTGCGAATAATCTTGCCCTGCGCGATCGTGGAGGAGAACTCGTTGGTTACCGACACGGTCTGGTTTAGATCGCGAACGGCTGCCTGAGCCGCCGCAACCGTTCGATTCGTCAAAGTTGGCAGAGCCTTGAGTGCACCCGGGCCTGCCCCGAACCACCATCCAAGGGTTGCGGCGAGGGTTACCACTGCCAGAGTAGAAATCAACCATCGCCAAAAGTGTGAACCGGTAAACCTCGAAAACGGTAGTTCGTCTTCGGTGACGGCCATGTCAATCAGTGTGGTTTCGTTTGCACCGTGAATGAGGCCGGTTTGGTCGCCCGTATTCAAAACGGTGGTGGCGTTGGACCCGGCCGAGATTGCCTGGGTTGCCGCCGAGTCGGTAATCGAAGGGGCGAGAGCTTGAGATGCAACGGGGGTCGCTGGACGGTTTTGAAGACCGCCCTTAATGTTTCGTAGGTAAGAAAGCAGCTCGAATGCATTCTCGGGTCTGTCATCGGGGTTGATTTCGGTGCACCAGAGCACCATCTCGTCGACATCTGGCGAAATGCCGGCAACGCTCGAGCTTGGGGCTGGCACACGTGAAGTGGTGTGCGCATTGGCCACCTGCGCTGCGGTGTCGCCGGTGTAAGGCTGCGACGAGGTGAGCAATTCAAATGCCAGGATGCCAACCGCATACACATCTACGCGCTTGTCTGACTGCCCCTTTGAGACGAGCTCAGGAGCCAGATAGGCTGCGGTACCAATCAGTTGGCTAGAGGTAGCTGCCGATACCGGCCGGGCCAGCCCAAAGTCGCTCAGCTTGATGCGGCCATCGTCGGCCAAAAGAACATTCTCGGGCTTTATGTCTCGGTGCACTATGCCGGCTCGATGGGCTGCATCTAGCCCCTGCAGTACCTGTTCAAGGATGCCGACAACCTTGGCCTGAGGAATCGCGCCGAAATCGTTTAGCACGTCTCTCAGGGTTCGCCCTGCCACGTATTCCATCACCAGATAAGGCGAGCCACTGTCGGAGCCCTGGTCGAAGATGTTGACGAGGTTTGGGTGGTTCAGATTCGCGGCCAGTACTGCTTCACGTTCGAAGCGCTCTAAGAAGCTGGGGTCTTCGGCCAGGTGCGGGTGAATGACCTTGATTGCCACCTGACGCTGCAGGCGAAGATCTTCTGCCAGAAAAACCTTGGCCATACCCCCGGATGCGAGTGGGCGAATGATTCGGTAGCGCTCGCCGAGCACTCGATCGTCGAAGGGGGATTGGTTCATCACAGCTAAGGATACCGCCAACTGTTTTTCAGGTGTTTCGTGGATGACGCATGTTGTGGCACTCTTAACGGGTGAGTGATGTTTTTTCTTCAGTCGATTTCATCGACTACGACCGTGCCGGCGAACTACTAGGTATTTCGGTGGGCAAGGTTAGGCGTTTGGTTGAAGACCATTCGCTGGTTTCGGTTAGACGCGGAACCGACCGACTTATTCCTGCAGAAACCATCGTCGACGGCGAGCCGCTGCACAGCCTGCGCGGCACCATCATCATGTTGATTGACTGTGGCCTAAAGCTTGACGATGCGGTTGAGTGGCTCTACACCGAGAACGATATTCTTGAAACCACACCCATGGCTTCGCTGCTGGCAGGGCACAAATCTCCCGTGCGCCGAGCCGCTCAATTCCTGGCTCAGTAACAGCTGATTTAGTTCTTAGGCCTGGCGGTTGATTACCCGCATGGCCAGTTCACGCAGTTGAATTTTTGCGGTGCCATCAAGTTGAAGTTGCTCTAGGGCGCTGAGGCTTTCGTTTGCGAGCTCTTCGATCATCTGCTCGGTCTTGGCCAATGCCCCCGATTCTTTGATGGCCTGCTGAAGAAAGACAATCTGCTCTGCTTCGAGCGTGCGACTCATCAGAAGTTCGTCGAACACCTTGCCGACGCTAGGGGTAAGTGCCTCTCGAGTTAAGGCAACCAAAACGGTGCGCTTACCTTCTCTGAGATCGTCGCCGGTTGGTTTGCCGGTGACGGCAGAGTCACCAAAAACTCCCAGGATGTCGTCGCGAAGCTGAAAAGCCATGCCGAGCGGAATACCAAATGCCGATAATCCTCGCAGGGTCGACGGGTCTGCGCCCGCAAAGGCGGCACCGATGAGTAGCGGGGCTTCGATGCTGTACTTGGCGGTCTTGTAGAGAATGACTCGGTTGGCGCGGCCGACCGCGCCTTCGACGTCGCGGGTTGGCGCGGCGTTTTCTTCGAGAACGTCGAGGTACTGCCCAGCCATAACCTCAACGCGCATTTTTGAGAACTCGTCGCGGCAGGCTGCTTCGATTTGAGCGTTAGGGGAGTTTAGAAGTGCTCCACCAAAGATTTCGCTGCTCCAAGCGAGCATTAGGTCGCCTACCAGCACCGATCCGGCTTGACCGAAACGCTCGGGGCTGCCTGCCCACTGGCTTTGACCGTGCATGGCTTCGAAGCGTTTGTGAATCGATGGCACTCCGCGGCGGGTGTCGCTCTGATCGAGAAGGTCGTCGTGCACGAGTGCCGCGCCGTGGAACATCTCGAGCGCTGCACCGATGCCAACCAAAGCCTGGGCCGATTGGGTTCGCTGGGCGTGGTCTTGCTGAAAACTTGAAATGTCTAAACAGGCCACCCAAGCCCAGTAGCAGAAGAGAGCTCTAAACCGCTTGCCGCCGGCCAGCAAATCTTTGGTGTAGTCGAGAATCACGGTGAGGTCGGGGGAGATCGCAGTGAACTCGTGCTTTCGCTGCTCGCAAAAGTCATCTAGCTGCTTCTGCACCAGATCTAGCAATACCTTGGTCTCACTCACGCCAATAGCCTAACTGCTCGCCGAGCCATAGTATTGAAAGCAAGTAGTTCATCAACAACGGAGCAATCATGGCCCTCTCAGAGCACGAACAGCGCGTTCTCGATGAGCTTGAGCGCGGGCTTTATGCCGAAGACGCAAAGTTTGCCACCAAGGTAGCTTCTGGCGGAAATCCGGCTAGAAAGCTGGTAGCTGGCGCGCTGATCGCGGTAGTTGGTCTGTCGGTCTTGGTTTTCGCTGTGATTATTCAGCTCATGGTTATCGGCCTGGTTGCCTTTGCCCTCATGCTTGCCGGTCTCGTGGTGGCAACCTCAGGCAACAGCAAGCCTCGGCCCACCGCTACCAAGCAACCAGGCCCTAAGGTCAAGCCAAACAAGTCGGGTGGCGGCTCGTTCTTCGAAGATCGCTGGGATAAACGCTCGGGTCAGTAGGCCAATTTAGCGCGGCGCGTACCCCTCCGGGGGTATTTTTTTTGCCCAAATTTTGCGCTATCGTCAATATTCGCTCCATTTTGCACCACCGCTTTTTTGCCAATAAATAACTGATTGTTACCCAAACGATATCGAAAATACCCACGCAATTCACGCTATTTTGGCAACTGAGTGGAGTAAAGTGGTAGAAAGTGCAGCACCAAGGAGAAGAAAGGAGGATCGTGATGTTTTCAGGTGAATACGAGCTCAAGCTCGACGACAAGGGACGCATGATTCTCCCTGCCAAACTTCGCGAAGAATTCCAGGGCGGCCTCTACCTAACCCGAGGCCAAGAAGGCTGCATCTTCGTGTACACGAGCGCCTACTTCAACGAACTGATTTCAAACATGGATGCGGCTGCGCTCACCACTTCGGAGCAGCGCGCGTTTCTCCGCCTCTTCCTTTCGGGTGCTAAGAACGAACTTCCAGACCGCCAGGGCCGCATCAACATTGCGTCGACTCTGCGCACCTACGCACAGCTAGAACGCGAACTGATTGTTATCGGCGTGCGCACTCACCTTGAGATCTGGGACCGCGAACTTTGGTTGCAGTATCAGGCCCGCGAAGAAGCAGCATTCGCCAACCGCGACGGGGAGGTGATTCCGGGAATCTTCTAGCCCACCAGCTAGATCTCCAGCCGATGAGAACCGACCTTCTTCCCCTAGGTCGGAATCGCGGATGGGGTTCTAGAAAGTGGGAGAGAAACCGGGGCTTATGTCCATTTCAGACCTCCACGAACCCGTTCTTCTAGAACGTTGCATCGAAGTGCTAGCCCCAGCCATCGAGGGAAAGGCAGCCATCCTCGTAGATTGCACCCTCGGACTCGGCGGCCACACCGAAGCCTTTCTCGAGCGCTTTCCTAATCTTCGTGTTGTCGGTCTCGACCGCGACCCGAACGCACTGGCTCTTGCCAAGCAACGCCTGGCTCGATTCGGCGACCGCGTTGAGTACTGCCACGTCACCTACGACCAGATTGGCGAAGCGCTAGACGAACTCGGAATCGACCGAGTCGAAGCGATTCTGATGGACCTCGGTGTGTCATCTATGCAACTCGATGAGTCGGAGCGCGGTTTCGCTTACTCATACGAGGCCCCGCTCGACATGCGCATGGACAACACCACTGGCAAGACAGCAGCCGACATCGTAAACTCCTACGCCGAAGACGACCTAGTGCGCATCTTCAAAGAGTTTGGCGAAGAGCGATTCGCAAGACAGATTGCCCGCGCGGTGGTCAACGCGCGTCGCGACACTCCTTTTGTAACCAGCACCCAGCTCGCTGGCCTTATCGCGAAGGTTGTGCCGTTCATCCCGGGTAAGAGCTCGGGTCACCCGGCTAAGCGAGTATTTCAAGCCCTACGCATCGAAGTGAACGGCGAACTCGAAGTTCTCGAGGATGCAATGCCTGCCGTAATCGACGCTCTCGCCATTGGCGGTCGCGTTCTGGTGCTGGCCTATCAATCACTCGAAGACCGCATCGTGAAGCGCGCTTTCGTAGCCGCCTCAACCTCATCGGCACCACTCGATTTGCCGATCGAACTTCCGGAGCACGCACCAGTGCTTCGGCTGGTAGTCAAGGGTGCCGAGATGGCATCTGAGTCAGAAAAAGAATCAAACCCACGATCAGCATCGGTGCGACTTCGTGCGGCAGAAAAAGTAAGGCAGGCAGCATGAGCGCGCTGAGAGCAAACACTTCGATCGCAGCATCAAAGTGGACCCCGAGACTGGTAACCCAGAAGCACGGACGCACCAGACTAGCCACCCCGCTGATCGTTGTGCTGAGCCTAGTGGGAATTCAGATCTTGCAGCTCATCATCGGTGTTTTCATCAGCGCCGGCGCCTACGACCTAGCGCAGCTCAAGGCTTACAAGCACGACCTCGGCACCACCAGCGAGATTCTGTCGGCCGAGGTTGACTCACTTTCTTCGCAGCAGAACCTAGCCAACGCGGCAGAAGGCCTGGGCATGGTCGCCAACACCAACCCGGTATTTCTAAGCGTTGAAGCGCAAAAGGTTTATGGCAAGCCAACCGCCGCCTTCGGTGGCGACTCCACCAAGGTGGCTCGAAACCTAGTAGCCAACTCGATGTTGGTTAGCACCACCGACGTTGGCTCAATCAAGGCCAAGCAGGCTGCAGCCCAGGCAGTTGCCAAGGCTAAAGCGGCTGCCAAGGTGAGCGCAGCGTCGAGTGCCGCAACCACTATTCCTACCAATGTCGCTCCGAAGCAAACCACCACCGCTCAAGTAGCGTTTTCAAGTGGCAAGCTATTGGCTTCGCCTACCCACTAAACGCGAAACGAGGGCTCGATGAGTTACATGCAGCCCGGTGACACCTCGAAGCGCATTCGGATTTTCACCGCGTTACTAGTGGTGGTTTCTTTGGTTTTCACCTGGAAACTGGTTGAGTTTCAGGTGGTTCGCGCAGCCGACATCAACAAGATCTCTAAAGAAAAACGCTCGGTCACCCGAACCATCCCTGCGGTGCGCGGTTCGATTATCGACTCGCAAGGTAACGTCCTTGCGCGCACCGTCAACCGCTACGACATCAACGCCGCCCCAATCAACGTGCTACCGATTACGCGCACCGTAAACGGGCAAGAAGTGACCATCAGCGTTGAGCAGCAGATTGCCGAAGTGGCTGCCGTGCTCGGCATGACAGTTGAGGATGTCACTGCGAAGGTTGCCGGCAAGTCAAACTACGCAAACATCAAGAAGAACGTTGACTCGGAGGGCTACAGTGCCCTTCAAAAGCTCGACATTCCATGGCTTTACTACGACCAAAAGTTGGCCAGAATTTACCCGGATGGCGCCGTAGCCGGAAACCTCCTTGGCTTCGTGGGTGTTGACGGCACTCCGCTGGCGGGAATCGAACGCCAATACAACTCCTGCCTCGCCGGCATTGACGGGCAAGAGACGTTCGAGCGAGGCGCAACCGACGGTATTCGTATTCCAAACAGCGCGCAGGTGACGCAAAAAGCCAGAAACGGCTCAAACGTGGTGCTCACCATCAACGCAGACCTTCAGTACTACACCCAGCAGGTGCTAGTTAACACGGTGAGAAACCTTCGAGCCGACTGGGCCAGCGCGGTTGTGGTTGAAGTGAAGACCGGAAACATTTTGGCGGCAGCAGAAGCTCCGACTGTTGACCCGAACGACCCTGGCGCATCGTCGGCCGCCGACCGTCAGTCGCGCATCTTCCAGGCAGTGTTCGAACCCGGTTCAACTATGAAAACCGTGACCGCCGCCACTGTGGTCGATCAAGGCAAGGCCAATCCCGAATCGAAGATTAAAGCGCCTTACCGAATTCGACTTCCTTGGGGTCAATACATTCAAGACAGTCACATGCACGGCACCGACAAGCTCACACTTACCGGTGTGCTTCGCGACTCATCAAACACCGGCATGATTCAGTTCGGCGCTTTGGTTAATACCGAGACTCGCTACAACTATCTGCGCAAGTTTGGCGTTGGCGAAAAGACTTCGGTGAACTTTGAGGGTGAATCGGCCGGCATCATCAA